>JANWJO010000120.1 GCA_025449435.1 Chloroflexota bacterium
GGCAGGCGTTGCACAGGGCTCGTCATCGATCCAGCTGTCCTTTCTCTGCCTCGCTAGCACGCGCCCGATCACGGCATTTCAGGTGGCACCGCCAGCGGACCTGGTGCGAGCTGCCGGCGCTGCGGCTCGCTCGGCTCCAGATATACGGTAGAATAGCAAAAAGCAGTGTCCGGGCATCGTGTGTTATGGCAACCCAAGTACCGCCGGACACGATCAGGAGTTTACGATGGCGGAAACCGGAACAGTTGCACTCAAGCGCGGGCTCGCCCAGATGCTTAAGGGCGGCGTCATCATGGACGTCGTGACGGCCGATCAAGCCAAAGTCGCGGAAGAAGCCGGTGCGGTTGCGGTGATGGCGCTGGAACGCGTCCCGGCAGACATCCGCGCCGCTGGCGGTGTGGCCCGGATGAGCGATCCCCAGCTGATCCAGGAGATTATGGACGCGGTGTCCATCCCTGTTATGGCAAAGGTGCGCATCGGGCATTTCGTAGAAGCGCAAATTCTCGAGGCGCTCGGGGTCGACTATATCGATGAAAGCGAAGTGCTCACCCCGGCCGACAATCAGTTCCATATCAACAAGCACAACTTTAAAGTGCCCTACGTATGCGGCTGCCGCGACCTCGGTGAAGCCCTGCGCCGGGTCGGCGAAGGTGCGGCCATGATTCGCACCAAAGGAGAAGCCGGCACGGGCAACGTGGTGGAGGCGGTGAGCCACCTGCGCGCCGTGATGGATGGCATCCGCCGCCTGCGCAACCAGCCCGAAGAAGAGTTGATGGCCGAGGCCAAGGCTCTCGGTGCTCCTTACGATTTGGTTCGGGAAGTGCAGGCGCTGGGTAGGTTGCCGGTGGTGATGTTTACCGCAGGTGGGGTGGCCACGCCAGCCGATGCCGCATTGCTCATGCAACTGGGCGCCGAAGGCGTGTTCGTCGGTTCAGGTATCTTCAAGGCGAGCGATCCTGCCCGCCGTGCCAAGGCCATCGTGCAGGCCACCACGCACTACAACGATCCCAAACTCCTGGCAGAAGTGTCGCGCGGCATCGGCGCACCCATGCCAGGCATCGAAATTAGCACCATTCCCAAGGCGGAACTGCTCGCTGTTCGAGGCTGGTAGGCAGTACCGTGCCGTCCCCCATCGGGCCCATTGGCGTGCTGGCCCTGCAAGGCGCTTTCATCGAACACGAGGCGATGCTGGCTTCCATCGGTGTCGCCACACGGCGCGTCACCCTGCCCCGACACCTCGCCGGTATTGGTGGGTTGGTGATTCCCGGTGGCGAAAGCACTACCATTGGCAAACTCATGGTGGAGTGGGAGTTGCTTGACCCAATTCGCCACCTCGGCAAACTCGGTATGCCCGTCTTCGGCAGTTGTGCTGGCGCTATCCTGCTGGCGAAAGATGCCGGCCGGGAGCAACCGTTGCTGGAACTTATGGACCTGCGTGTCGAGCGCAACGCGTTTGGCCGTCAGGTCGATAGCTTCAAGACGGCACTAGAAATCCCAGTGCTTGGCACGGAGCCATTCCCTGGCGTGTTCATCCGCGCACCGCGCATCGTAGCCACCGGTAGCGGTGTGCAGGTGTTGTGCACACTGCCGGATGGCAGCATCGTGGCTGCGCGGCAGAACAACTTGCTGGCGGTCTCCTTTCACGCTGAACTCACGGAGGATACGCGCCTTCACCGATACTTTGTGTCGATGGTCGAACGCGCCGCAGAGACAAACAAGCATTCGGTATTAGATGGTACGGGCATCACGCCAGCGACGGCGTAACGCGCTCTTGAGTTTTCTGGCGTTGGCGCCTGGAGCGAGAGGTGATGGGTAACGTGACCGCGCATCATCCTCGGCTTGCGCGGATTCCCGATCTGGTCCGTCTGCAGCACATTGAGTTCGACCCGGTGGGCGGTCCGCTCACCAGGCTCGATATCGAGTTGGCGCCCAACCTGGCGTCGATGATCCTGGCCGGCTCGTCCGGTATCGGGCGACATCGCATTTTCCTTTCCGTTGACGATGCCAAGTCCATGACTGCCGTCCATGTCGTGCGTCATACGCCAGCCAAGCGATGGGTGGTAGTGCGCACGGGTGAGACAGACGGAGGGAGCGATCAGCTCGCCGACCTTCTCGACGCCGTGGCTTTCGCTGCAGGAGACTGCGGTATCGAGCGCATCGTCGCAAGCGTGCTCGACGACGACGACCGCCTCCCGGTATTCGAGCTTTCTGGCTTTCGCCCACTCACACGCGAAACGGTCATGGTGGCTTCCCTAACCGATGTGGCAGGCTCCGTGGATGCGCCCGTGAACATCCGCCCATTTCAACAGAAGGACCTGGGCAAAGCACAACGGCTCTTCACCAACGTCACTCCCCAACACCTTGGTCTGGTCGACCTCATGACCGCGGAAGAATTTGCCCGTCAGTTCGTGAGCCGTAAATGCACCGCTGTTGTTGCGGAAAGTGGTGGTGACCTCTGTGCCGCTGTTGGGCTCCGCCGCGCCGCCTCCTCACCGGAGGCCGTCGCCACCCTCTTAGCCCAGATCGGCGCCGAAATGCCGGCGCTGGCCGTCCTCAACCACTCGATGGAAATGAGCCGCGCAGCCGGTGTCCAACTGGTGTGGTTACCGGTACGTGACTATCAAAGCGAACTGGTGACCTTCGCGCGCCGGCTGGGCTTCGAAGTGGTGGGCCGGCGCACCGTGCTCGCTCGTAACACCGTCGCCATGGTGCGTCACCCAGTGTTTGCATTCCGTCGCGAGGCTGCAGCACCGGCTCCGGTGGTCCCTGGATCGCGAATTGTGCACGTCGATCCGACGCAAGGGCCGCACCAGAGCAGAGCGGCGTCTCGCATCCGCCGGAGGCCGCACTGACAAGGCACACCGTAAGGCAGTTTCAGTCGCGCCTTTGCGGCGAGGTAGCCCTGTTGCTTGTACGCCTACCCAGTATTTCCCATCGCCGCTGCCACCACGGTGGCATGACGCATGCTCAGCAAGTAATGAGAGGGTGTGTCCGTCTTGCTAAGTGATCAACACGCCATCACCGACGACCTCGACGTGCTCTTTGCCGTGCTACCTGAGCGCGTGCGTGAATCGCTGATAGCCATGCCGGATAGCGCTGCATTGCTCGAAGTCGTGCTCGACCTCGGCCGTGAGCCGGAGGCACGATTTCTCAACCGGGAGGAGTCACTTGATCTCGACCCCATAACGACGGCTGACATTGAATTGGTACTCGGACACATCAGCGCAATCGGCGACGATAACCGCGCGGGCATCGAGCGCACGCTGCATCGCATTTCGGTGATCCACAATCGGTTCGGGAAGCCAGTTGGCCTTACCTGCCGGGTTGGCCGCGCCGTTTCCGGCACCATCACGATCATGCGCGACCTGGTCGAGTCTGGCCAGAGCATCTTGTTGCTGGGCAAACCAGGCGTGGGTAAGACCACCATGCTGCGCGAGGTGGCGCGCGTGCTGTCCGACGACTTGCGCAAGCGGGTCATCATTGTGGACACCTCCAATGAGATTGCTGGCGACGGTGATATTCCCCACCCTGGGATCGGTCGCTCCCGCCGTATGCAGGTATCCACTCCCTCCGCGCAGCACGCCGTGATGATCGAGGCCGTGGAGAACCACATGCCGGAAGTCATCATCATCGACGAAATTGGCACCGAGTTGGAGGCGGCTGCCGCGCGCACCATCGCCGAACGCGGCGTCCAGCTCATTGGCACCGCCCATGGCAACTCGCTCGATAACCTCATGGCCAACCCAACATTGTCGGACCTCATTGGTGGCATTCAGACCGTCACACTGGGCGATGATGAGGCCCGCCGGCGGGGGACACAAAAGTCGGTGCTGGAGCGCAAGGCGCCGCCGACGTTTCAAGTGGTGGTCGAGATCATCGACTGGCAACACGTCAGCGTACACGCCAATGTGGCTGACACCATCGACGCCATTTTGAGAAGCCAGCAGACCGTGATCGAGGTGCGCGAGCGCGCCGCCGATGGATCGGTGCACCGTACCCAACTCTACAGTTCCAACCAGCGCACACTGCGTACCGAACGACAAGCTCGGTTTCCCACCGGCCAGAGCCGCCCCGCACCTTCGCGGCGCTTTGCTGACGAGTTCGAACACGCGCCTGTCGCTGAAGAACGTGACGATGCCATCCAACTGCCCGAACGGCGCGTACCGTTGACTCCGATCAAGGTCTACCCCTTCGGCGTGTCCACCTCCAAACTCGAGCAAGCAGCCCGCGGCTTGCAGGTGCCGCTTGAGCTGGTACGCGACCTGTCCAGCGCACAAATCATGCTGACCTTGCGCAGCTACTTCCGCCGCTTTCCCGATACCATGAAGGAAGCCGAACAGCACAGCATCCCCGTTCACGTGTTGCGGAGCAACACCCTGGCGCAACTACAGCAGGTGCTGCTTATGTTGTTTGGCCTAAGTGACGACGGTGACCGCCAAGCTATTGTCCAAACCGAGCAGGCCATCGAGCGCGTCCTCGACCGGCAGGAGCCCGTCGAGTTGCCACCCGCCAACGCCTACATTCGCAAGATGCAACATGCAATGGCCGACCGCTACAATCTGGCGTCCAAGAGTTGGGGACGCGAACCCAACAGACGGGTGCGCATCTCACACGGCGCTGGCGACTAGCAGAGTGGGCGGCCTGTTCCTGTCGTTCGAGGGCATCGATGGCAGCGGCAAGTCGACGCAACTGCGGTTGCTCGCTACACATATTGAGCGACGTGGGCGCCACCTGGTGCAGACGCGCGAGCCCGGCGGTACACCCTTAGGCGAGGAGCTTCGACGGCTCATTTTGCACCCGCCCGCAGGGACCAACGATGTCACCGCCGAGTTGCTTATGCTCAACGCTGCACGTGCACAACTGGTGAACTCGGTCATTCAGCCTGCCCTTGTAGGTGGTGACGTGGTGCTCGCTGACCGGTTCTTCGACGCCACGCTTGCCTATCAGGGCTATGGTCGAGGTGGTGATCTCGCTGCGATGCGCACGGTCATCGACATCGCCATAGGACCCTGCATACCGGCTTGTACTTTGCTTCTGGATGTGTCAGTGGAGACCGCCCGCCGTCGCCTGGAACAGCGCGGCGCATCGAACTTTTTCGACAGCATGGGGCCAGCCTTCGCGCAGCGCGTGCGTGACGGCTACCTGGCCCTCGCTTATGCTGAGCCCGGGCGCTTCCTGGTCCTCGATGGAGAAGCAGCGCCCGAGGATGTCTGTGTGCGTCTCCTGAAGGAGCTTTCCCGGCGCGGCATCGTGCTCTAACCTGCCTATCTGGCCACCGTATCGCCCATCATTGTTGCTACAATCACGGTGCCGGGCGCGAGAGTGTGCCGGCAATCACCGCTCACGCGACGAGGGAGGAACGGGTGCCAGCAACTTCCGTTCCCGTCGAACAACTCCGGCAGAGCATGACCGCCGTACTGGCATTTCATACGGTCAGCGATGGCGATGCGGTGGCCATTGCTGATGTGTTGCTCGATGGCGAGTTGCGCGGCTATGACGACCACGGCGTGCTATTTCTGGCGAACCTCACCGAGTGGTTTCGCAGCGGAGCGATGAATCCCACACCTACACCGCGCGTGTTGCACCAACGGCGCGCCGGTGCGTTGGTGGATGGTGACGGTGGTTGTGGCGTCATCGGCGCGACCGTCGCGATGGAGACCTGTTTATCGCTGGCGAGCGACCACGGCATGGCGGCCGTCGGATTGCAGCGCTCCGGCCACTTTGTCGCCGCAGCTCCCTACGCCTTGATGGCTGCACGGCGCGGCTTCATTGGTTTTGTAACCTCTAATACGCCGCCCCTGATGGCGCCTACCGGTGGCCTTTCCCGGTCGCTGGGCACCAATCCGCTGGCCTACGCCTTCCCCAATGGGGAGCAGGACCCGTTGCTGCTGGACATGGCCACCTCAGCCATCGCCGGTTACAAGGTGCGGCTGGCAGCTAAGGAGGGGAGGCACCTCGACGAGGGCCTGATCACGGATGCGGAAGGCAAGCCCAGCACCGACCCTAACGACTTCGTACGCGGCGGTTTGGTGCTGCCGTCTGGGGGATACAAAGGCTACGGGCTCGCCTTGGTGGTCGATGTGCTCAGTGGTGTCCTCACGGGTGCGGGGTTTGGCCAGACCGCCAGCGTGACCAACGGCAAAGGCGGCCAGTTTTTCATGGCCATCGATCCAGAGTTATTCATGCCGCTCGATCAGTTTGTGGAACGTTTGCAGGAAGACATCCGGCAGGTAAAGTCCGGCCGCAAGGCGGCAGGTGTTGAGGAAATCTTTGTGCCCGGTGAGCGAGGGCAACGCCGTAGGCGCGAGCTCCTGGCGGCCGGGTCGGCGCCGCTCAGCGCTATTAGCTACCAAGCACTCGTTGACGAATGTACACGTGCGGCCGTGCGTGTGCCCGGCGCACACTGAACGCTCTTGCCCCAAGCGGGTGGATCGGAGGGCACCTCGATGGAGTCGGCACGGTCGAGCGGAGCCCTTGGCACCTTTGCCAGGTGGTTTGATGCACAGCAATCCTATAGTGCCTTAACCGCGGCCAAGCATTCGCGCTTGCGCGGTGCAACCGTGTCGAACGGTGTGTGCCCCTATTGTGCCGTCGGCTGTGCTCAACTGGTCTACACCAAGGGCGGAGCTTGTATCGATATCGAAGGCGACCCGCGCAGTCCGATCAACGAGGGCAAACTGTGCCCCAAAGGTGCGAACACCTTCCAGCTGTCGGTCAATCCGCACCGGCCCAAGCACGTGTTGTATCGGGCGCCGTTTAGCACTAAGTGGGAACCGCGACCCTTGGAGTGGGCCATGGACCGTATCGCGCGTCTCGTCCAGCAGACCCGCGACGAAACATTCCAGGAAACCGCACCGAGTGGTGCTCCGCTCAACCATACCAGCGCCATCGGCCACCTTGGCGGCGCCACGCTGGACAACGAAGAAAACTACCTGATCAAGAAGCTGTTCACGGCGCTGGGTGTCGTCGCCATCGAAAACCAGGCTCGCATATGACATAGCGCTTCCGTGCCCAGTTTAGGCACGTCGTTCGGACGCGGCGCTGCCACCAGCTTCCAGGCCGATCTGCAGTACAGCGATTGCATCTTGATTATGGGCTCCAACATGGCGGAAGCTCACCCCGTTGGCTTTCGCTTCGTCATGAAGGCGCGCGAAAGTGGCGCCCAGGTGATCCATGTGGACCCACACTTTAGCCGCACCTCGGCAGCCGCCACCACCTACGTGCCTATACGCGCCGGCAGCGACATCGTGTTTCTAGGGGCGCTCATCAATCAGGTGCTCATGCAAGAGCGCTGGTTCACGGAGTATGTGCTGGCGTATACCAATGCCACGACCGTCATCGACGGCCGCTACGCTGACACCGAGTCCGACCTGAGTGGACTGTTTTCCGGGTTTGACGAAGCCTCGGCCACCTACGCTCCACGCGAGCCGAGCTGGCAATATGTCCGCTCGCAAACCACCGATATCTGGAGTGAAGCTTCCGCAGACGCCCCTCCCGCCGGAAGGCCTGTCACCGATCCCACGCTGTCACATCCGAACTGTGTACTAAACATCTTGCGCCGGCACTTCGCACGCTACACGCCCGAGCTGGTCGCCCAACAATGCGGGTGTACGGTTGAGGCGTTCATGCAAGTGGCTGAAGCGCTCATGGCCAACTCTGGCCGGGAACGTACGTCAGCGGTAGTGTATGCCCTAGGCTGGACCCAACACACCACCGGCGTGCAAACCATCCGCGCGGCGGCGATCCTGCAGTTGCTGCTTGGTAACATGGGCCGCCCAGGTGGTGGCATCATGGCCATGCGCGGCCACGCCAGCATACAAGGATCGACGGACATTCCTACCTTGTACAACCTGTTGCCGGGGTATCTGCCACAACCAGATGCCAACAAGAATCACCAAACGCTCAACGACTATCTTGCGGCCGAAGGGTTGTCGACTGGCGTATGGGCCGCCATGCCGGCATTTACCGTAAGCCTGCTCAAGGCTTGGTTTGGCGAGTCCGCTACAGCACACAACGAGTTTGGGTTTGGCTCTCTCCCCCGCATCGATCGTGACTTTTCGCAACTCGCCCAAACCCTGGAAATGGCCAGCGGCACCATGCGCGGCTATTTCCTCATGGGACAAAACCCAGCCGCGGGGGCGCCCAATGCCGCCCTCAATCGCGCTGCCTTGCGACAGCTCAAGTGGCTGGTCGTGCGCGACTTGTTCCTGATCGAGAGCGCCACGTTCTGGAAGGAGGGCCCAGATCAGCCTGACCCCACGACCATCGGCACCGAAGTGTTCTTTATGCCAGCGGCGTCCGGAATAGAAAAGGCGGGAACCCTCACCAATACCGAACGCATGGTCCAATGGCACGACCAGGCCGTTGACCCCCCCGGCGATTGCCGGTCGGAACTGTGGTTCATGTGGCAACTGGGTTTGCGCCTCAAGGCGCTGTATGCTGACTCGCAGCACCAGCGCGATTGGCCAATCCGTCACCTCACCTGGGATTATGCCCATCTGGCACCACTGTGCTTGCCAGATGGCAGGGAATCGCAAACGGTTGGCGATCCCGATGCCGCGCGCGTGCTGCGCGAAATCAATGGCAGCACGGTTGCTTCCGGCGAGCAACTACATAGCTTCGACGCCCTCAGGGCCGACGGCAGCACCGCCTGTGGCTGCTGGATTTATTGTGGCGTCTATCCGGAGGAGCAGCGTAACCGCGCGGCTGAGCGCGTCGCCAGCCCTACCGACCGCGTGTACGGCCAGTGGGCGTGGGCTTGGCCTGCCAACCGCCGCTTGCTTTATAATCGGGCGAGCGCTGACCCTGCTGGCGCTCCCTGGAGTGAACGCAAGCGCTATGTCTGGTGGGACGAAGCAGCGAAAACGTGGACCGGGCCTGATGTGCCGGATTTCGAACCATCCAAGCGGCCAGACTACCGTCCACCCGCCGGAGCGACTGGCATGGCCGCGATCGCCGGCGATGCACCATTCGTGATGAAGCCGGATGGACGGGGCTGGCTGTTCGCGCCGGCGGGACTCGCCGATGGACCGCTGCCCACGCATTTCGAGCCTGTCGAGTCGCCAGTGCCCAACCCACTGTACAAACAGCAAACCAATCCCACTGTGCGCATACCCCGGCACGAACTGAACACGCTAGCAGAGTCCGGTTCATACGACTTTCCTCACGTGGGCACCACCTATCGAGTGACGGAGCACTACCTGAGCGGGCCGATGAGCCGTTTCGATAGCTGGCTCAATGAGCTCCAGCCTGCCATGTTTGTAGAGTTGAACGAGTCGCTGGCCCGTGACCATGCAATCGTTCTAGGTGACTGGGTGGTAGTGTCCAGCCGTCGGGGAGCCATCGAGGCGCGCGCGCTCGTGACCGATCGCATGCCTCCGCTCACCGTCCACGGACGCATTCTGCATCAGATTGGCGTGCCCATTCACTTCGGCGCAGCGGGTGAGGTGGCTGGCAGCGCGGCAAATGAGCTTACCTCGATAGTGCTCGATGCCAACGTCAGCATGCACGAAGGCAAGGTGTTTGCTTGCGCCATCCGCAAAGGCCGGCTGGCGCAACGGTCGGATATCCCTTCGGAACCCACCTTCACCCGTCCACACACCGGTGATATGCCAGACACCGCCGATAACGCGCAGCCTGAGGGACACGACGCATGACGGCCTCTCAACCGCAGCCGCGGGCCTCCACGACGCCAGCGGAGTTTCGCGTTGCCGCCGACCAACCGGTTCCCGTACAGACCAGCTTACTCGGCTCCCTCGGCAAGGCTGACGCGCCTGATGAGGCTACCCAAACAGGATTCTTTACGGACTCGACACTGTGCATTGGCTGCAAGGCGTGCGAGGTTGCCTGTAAACAGTGGAACGCACTGCCGTCGGATGGATTCAACTGGCGCGGTCGTAGCCACGACAACACGGAACACCTCTCGAGCACGACCTGGCGGCACGTTAGCTTCACCGAGCTGCGGCAGCCCACGGCAGGGCTGCGCTGGCTGTTCAACAGCGACGTGTGCAAGCACTGTGAGCAGGCCCCCTGCCAGGACGTCTGTCCAACTGGAGCGATCCTCACCAACGAGTTCGGCAACGTCTACATCCAACAGGATGTGTGCAATGGCTGTGGCTACTGTGTGGCCGCCTGCCCATTTGGTGTGATCGGGCGCGGGCAGCAGGACCATACTGCGCATAAATGCACGCTGTGCTATGACCGGCAGCGAGATGGCCTCACGCCCGCCTGCGCCAAGGCCTGCCCGACCGAATCCATTCAGTTTGGGCCTATTGCCGAGTTGCGCCAGCGAGCCAGCACTCGCCTTGCGGAATTGCGCGCTCGTGGCAACACCGATGCTTACCTCTATGGCGCTACTGGTTCCGAGCACTATTCGCCCTTGCGAGCCTTCTTCCTGCTCACCGCCCCGCCATCGGCGTACAACTTGCCGGCCCAGCCGGTGCAACCACGCCGCAGGCTACGCGAGCGCTGGTTATGGAGTGCAGCGGCAGCGGTGACGGCTGTCGCGGTGTCCGCAGCGTGTCTGCTCAGCGCGGAA
>JANWJO010000121.1 GCA_025449435.1 Chloroflexota bacterium
ATCCAGGCCTGGCTGCTGCTATCGGTCGCGTGTGGTCCGCTATTGGTGCTGATCGTCAATCGCTGGTTCGTGCCGGTCCGACCGTTATCGAGCGAAGAGCCCAAGGAGCAAGTGCGAGCGCCGGTGCTGGCAACGCTCGCGCCCGCCGCGTCGGGCATCTCGGCGATTATGGCATCGGCAGGCGGCGAAGCCGCCGTCGCCACAACAGCAAATTTCGCCCTAGCACCAGCCCATGACCTTGGTCGCTTGAGCGCGGACCAGCCGCCTGGAGTGGTTGGCCGTGCTGCCAGTACCAATACGGGAGTGAACAGGTCCCGCCTCCTGTGGCGTATCGTGCTGGGGTTGCTGATCGCCAGTGCTGCCGTGTTCCCCATACTCGCGCCAGGGGCGAAGATTCGCGACCGCTTTCCGCAGCAGCCAGCGACGCCATCGCTAGACGGCATGGCGTTCATGCAGGTCTCCTATCCGCAGGACTACGCGGCTATTCGCTGGATGCAGCAGAACGTGAGCGGGGCGCCGGTGCTGCTGGAAGCCAACAACGGGCTGTATTCCTGGTTCGGCCGGGTGTCCTGGTTTACGGGTCTGCCCACTGTGCTGGGTTGGGACTATCACACGAGCCAATTCCACGGCGACGCCATCGTGGCGGTTCGCAAGCAGGCGGTCACCGATATGTATTCTACGCCTGACCCAGCAGACGCCATGGCATTGCTCCAGGAGGACCATGTGTCGCTGATCTATGTCGGCCCGCTGGAAATCCAGCAGTACGCCGGGAGCGGCGGACTCGCCAAGTTCCCGACTATGGTGGGCTCGCAACTGACCGTGGTGTACGACCAGGATGGCGTGCAGATCTACCACGTCGACGGCCAGCCTTGAGCGACGTCCTCACCTTCTGGCTGGTGGTGGAGGTTGCTGGGCTGCTCGCCACTCCGGTCGCCGCCGTGCTGTTCGCCCGCTTGCCCACCCGAGGGCTCAGCCTAGGCAAGCCGCTCGGTCTCTTGATCGTAACCGTACCGGTGTGGCTGCTGCCCAGCTGGCACCTGTTGCCCTACGACAGGTTGACCGTTGCAGCCGGCATTCTTGCGCTGCTGGTGGCGTCGGGGCTCGCCCTGTGGGTGCTCCTGCGCCAGCGCAAGCTGACCACGGGCGATGCAGCCGCGGAAGGCAGTTCGCCGTGGCGGCGAGACATCCGCCTGTGGATCATCGGCGAAGTGCTGTTTACGGTTGCCTTTGCGGCCTGGGTGGTGTTGCGCGCCTACGCGCCCGACGTGTGGGGCACCGAGAAGCCGATGGATATGGCGTTCATCACGGCCATCAACCGCAGCATGTACTTTCCGCCCAACGACCCCTGGCTATCCGGCTTCACTATCAACTACTACTACTTTGGCCATCTCACGGTGGCCATCCTGCTGCGGCTCACCGCCATCGAACCGTCCACAGGCTTCAACCTCGCGGTCGCCTTGTTCTACGCGCTCGATGTGACGGCGGTGTTTGCGCTCACGGCAGCCCTCTATCAAGGGCTACGCGACGCCGGCCTGGCGCCTAAGGTGCCTGCTGGAGTGGTGGGTTTGCTCGGCAGCGCACTCACCATGGCGGTGGGCAACCTGGCGGGCGTGATGCAGCAGGTAGCGCACCCATCGCCATTGCTGCAATTCGACTGGTGGACGCCATCCCGTGTCATCGATAACACCATCACCGAGTTTCCATTCTTCAGCTTCCTCCTGGCCGACCTTCACGCGCACATGCTGGCCACGCCCTACGACTTGCTCGCGCTGGCCGGCAGCGTGCAACTGGCGCTAGCTGGACCCCGCCTCCTCGCCATGTTCCCCAAGCTCAGCGTTGCTGGTGTGCTCGAACTGGTGGTGCTGGCCGCCATCGTGGGGGCGATCTACCCCACCAACGGTTGGGACTTCCCCACCCAACTCGCCATCGGCGCGGGCGCGCTGTACCTGTACGCCAGCTACCGGCAGCAAGCCTGGTGGCCGTCCGTCGCCTGGTGGCTGGCATGGTGCGCGCTGGCGGTGTTGATATACCTGCCGTTCTACCTGCATTTCAGTGCGCCCACTGGCGGGGTGGGACTAGTGCAGGCGGCCACACCGCTGCCAGCCTTCCTCTGGAACTACTTCCGCATATATGGCGTCGCGCTGGTGGCGCTTACCCCACTATTCTGGCTGCGAATTACATCGCTAGCCATCGAGCGCAAGGTGGCCATCTGGCTGACCGTGGCCGCCATATTTGCGATCATGGTGCTGGAGCCCGCGCACCTGGCTGGCTTGTTCCTGCTGCTCGCGGTACTGGGCATCACAGCGTGGGGCTTCTTTGACGGCACGCTCAAGCCAGCGGACCGTGTGTTCTGGCTGCTGGCGGCCGCCTCCGTTGCGTTAATTACGGTTGGCGAGCTGGTGTACGTCCGGGACGCCTTCGACAACGGGCCCGACTACCGGATGAACACCGTATTCAAGTTTGGCTATCAAGCTTGGTTTCTGGTGATGATCCTGGCGGCGCTGGCGTTGCCATCTGGGCTAGCGGCGCTCAAGCGCACGGCGCGATTGCTGTACGCTGGACTGCTCATTCTCGTCGTGGCCGGTGCTGCCTTTTATCCGGTAGCTGGCGCCATGTCGCGCGAGGCCGGTTTTACCGCCGAACGATCACTGGATGGCTTGAGCTGGCTGGCACGAACGTCGCCGGGCGACGTTGCCGCCATCCACTGGCTGCAACAACAGGTGTCCGGATCGCCGGTCATCTTGGAGGCGGTGGGTCAAGAATACGACCCGGCAGGCCACGCCCGCGTCTCCACGTTTACCGGATTACCGACGGTGTTAGGCTGGCCCGGCCACGAGGCGCAGTGGAACCATCCCACCGGCACCCGCGCCCAGGACGTCGCCACGATCTACGGCACGGACGACATCGAACTGGCGCAGCACTTGCTCCAGCAGTACCACGTCACCTACGTGTTCGTGGGCTCGCTGGAGCGAGCGGACTTTCCCGGTGCCGGACTCGCAAAGTTCGCCTACCTGGGCCGTGCCGTGTTCAACGACGACGGCACAGAGGTGTACGTGCTGAATACGCCGTGAGGTTAGGGACTCCACCCCCCTGTAGTCCCCCCCTTGGGGGAGAACGAAACTACGACCCCCCTGTAGTCCCCCCCTGGCGGGGGGGACGGGCCGCCCGAAGATGGGCACCACTCCGTGAACCGACATGACGAACACAGACCGCTCGGTGTGTACGTCCTCCACCCAGGGAGAACCGGGTGCGCCCCCCAGGTGCGGGGCCCGCTTCGCCGCGCCTGTTCCACGCAGTCCGCGCGCTTCCGGCATCCCGTCCCCCCCACCAGGGCCCATCAAACTTCGTAACCACTCCATGTCACCATATGCCAGTTGCGGCAGGAGCACGCCACGAGTGCTCGATATGCGGAGGCTCAGTGATGGCAGCTAGCACGGCGACGGCGCAACGTCCTCTGGTGGCGCGTGCCGGAGCGCCGGCATGGGTGGAACGGCTGGCGGCGAGCATCACCATCGAGACCGCCGTGTACGTGGCGCTCACCCTAGTTGCGCTCGGCATGCGCTTGCTGTTCCTGGGCGACAAGCCGCTGCACCACGACGAGAGTTTACACGCCACGTTTACCTGGCAGTTGTTCGTGGGCAAGGGCTATCACTACGACCCAATGATGCACGGGCCGTTCCAGTTTCTGGTGACCACCGGCATCTTCTACATCGTGGGCGTGAGCGACTTCACCACCCGCCTGTTGCCGGCCATCCTGGGCACCGTGATCGTGCCGTTGCCGTACTTGTTGCGTCGCGAGTTAGGGCGCGTAGGGGCACTGTTTGCGTCACTCGCCCTCATGATCTCGCCGTCGTTCCTGTACTTCTCCCGCTTCTATCGCAACGACATCTATATTGCCTGCTTCACACTTGGGCTGGTGATTTGCTACCTGCGCTTCTTACGCGAGCGGCGCGGCGGGTGGGTCGTGGGTGCGCTGGCCCTGCTGGCGCTGTCGTTTACCTCCAAAGAAATCACCTTTATCACGAGTTTCGTGTTCGGCACGTATATCCTGATTGTGCTTGGCTGTGAACTATCGGGGCGTTTCGAGCCGGAGTTGCTGCGCGCTGTGCGTGCAGTGGGCGGGGGGCCGTTCGTCAATGGCCTGGCGGTGTTCGCGCTCATCTTTACCTTCTTCTTTACGACGGCGTTTACTTGGTGGCCGGGGCTGGTGGATGGACTCACCAAGTCCTTGGAGTACTGGCTGTCCCAACTGCCAGTGGCGCGGGGCAGCGAGCCCTGGTGGTATTACTGGTCGCTGCTCCTGCCCTACGAACCGGCCTTAGTGTTGCTGGCGGTGGGCGGGACCGCGCTGGCGTTCATCCGGCGCAGCCGGTTTGTGCTGCTACTGGTGTGGTGGGCGGTCGTGAGCATGCTGGTGTACACCTGGGCCAGCGAAAAGATGCCCTGGCTCGTGCTACACATGTTGTTGCCCATCCTGTTGCTGGCGGCGGTCGCGGTGCAGTGGTTGTACGAGCAACGTGCCAGTGTGTGGCGAACTGGCGTTGGCGTGATCCTGGCTGCTGGCATGCTGTACATGCTGCACGCGGCCATCGCGCTGTCCTACGACCATCCGGCCGATCCAGAGGAAATGCTGGTGTACACGCAAACCTCGCCCGATGTGCAACTCGCGGTGAGTCAGGTGCAGCAAGTGCAGTTGCGCTCGGGGTTGGGCACACAAATGCCGATCGTGGTGGACCCTGAAGACTGGTGGCCGTTGACGTGGTATCTGCGCGACCAGCCCGGCATGGTGTCGGGATTGCCGCAACAAGGGGCTAACTATCCGCTGTATATGGTGTCCGACCAGAACATCACCAACGTGGAGCCGTTCATGGCCAGCAACTATGTGGAAGAACACCTCAAGTTGCGCGTGTGGTGGATTCCCGACTGGTCCAAGCAGTCGGTCGCCAATTGGTGGAATTGGGTACTCTACCGTCAGCCCTGGAACCCAGAAGGCTCGACGGACTTCTACGTGTTCATCCGGCGCGACCTGGCCTCCGGGCTGTAGGGGAGCCACGTGCCAGACCAGATTTCAGACGCGCCCGGCAAGCGTCCGACGCGCGACGATGTGGCACACCGCGCCGGCGTGTCGGCGGCGACCGTTTCCTATGCGCTCAACACGGGCCCCAAGCGAGTGTCTGACGACAAGCGCCGGCGCGTGCTGGCGGCGTGCGAGGAACTAGGGTACCAGCCCAATCTGCTAGCGCGCAGCCTGCGCTCGCATCACTCCCAGCTCATCGGGCTGGTGATTCCCGACAACGCCAACCCCTACTTCGCCAGCCTGGCGCGCAGCCTGGAAGACGCGGCGTATGCGCGCGGCTTTCACGTCCTGGTGGGCAACTCGGCGGACGACCTGGACCGCCAGCGCGCCCATCTCAACATCCTGCTAGAAATGCAAGTGGAAGGCGTCATCGTTATTCCGGCCGACGTGCGCACCACCGCACACCAGGAGCCGTTGGACCTGCCCATCCCTACCGTGCTGGTGGATCGGCACGTGGCAAGTAGCTCGGCCGATGTGGTAGCTCCCGACAATGAGCTGGGTGGAGCGCTCGCTGCCGAGCACCTGGTGACGTTGGGCCACCGCCAATTGGCGTGCATCAGCGGACCGGGGTACCTGGACCACACGCTGGCGCGTCTACGCGGCATCACCAAGGTGCTAGCACTGACGGGTTTACCGGAACCCATCGTGCGGGAAGCCAGCGCCTTTGACTACGCAGCGGGGGCTTGCCAGGCTGAGCAGTTACTGGCAGCGGGCGCTGCGTTCTCGGCGCTCATCTGTGCGACCGATGCCGTAGCAATTGGCGCACTTTCGGCGGCACATGCTGCGGGCATCACGGTTCCGCAATGCCTGTCGGTGGTGGGGTTCGACGACGTGCCACAGGCTGCGTTCACGGTGCCGTCGCTCACGACCCTGGCCCAACCCTACCAGCGCATGGCTGAGATGGCCGTTGACTTGCTGGTCACGCGCATTGGCGGCACCGGCCGCCCACCGCAACGCCACTTGATTCCGCCCACACTGGTGGTGCGGGAGTCTTCGGCGCCACCGAGCAGCGCCAAAGGCGGCTAACGAGCTTGCTTCGCCTGTGCGTACAGTTGCAAGGTGAGGGCAATTTGCCCGGCGTGCTCCCGCGAGTGGCCGTAGTTCATGAGCAGCCAGCCCAGCCCCGATTGCAAGGGACGATCCCCGCGAGCTAGTTGCTCTTGTAAGGTCGCTTCCAAAACCGGGGGAGCAACTTCGTCAAGCAACTGGTCGGCAGCCGTGAGCTGATCGAGCAACGCCTGCGTCGTGCTGGAGCTCGGCACAAATTCGGCGAGGCGGTCCCGGTTGGTCTTGATCTTGGCCACCGTGCGCCACACCTCGGCCTCAGAACCTAGGGAATGCACCACCAGGACTTGCACACTATTGGTTTCTTCGCCAGGGGTCCAATCCAGGGCTGCCGCATCGGCCCGGGCGACTGCGGCACGCACTTCCGCATGTACCTCTTTATATTTGCTTGCCAGGCTGTCAACAACAAACGACATGCGCTGTGCTCCCCTTCTGTAGTATTCCAGGCGCCTGACGCGGCCAGGTTATGGACCTCACCCCCCGCCCCTCCCCTAAAGTGGGAGGGGAGTTTCCACGGCGGAAGTTCGCCACCGTCCTTCCAGCCGCCC
>JANWJO010000122.1 GCA_025449435.1 Chloroflexota bacterium
ATTGAAGGAGTGGGAGCTGAAAGATGTACCAATCAACGGGACGATGGAGCACCGGATCAATGGCGCCAAAGGATGTCGCGTTAGCGGAGAGCGCCAGCAAACGCCATTCGCCGCTGGCACTCGCTCCAAACAGCAAGCCGAGCACAATGGAGATGAGGACGATGGCTAAGATGATGATCGCCGGTGCGATATGCGGCAACTCGAGGACGTTATCGTCGACGACGGCCCGCGGCCGGGCAGATCGCTGGACAATGGCTACGTTGATCCCGAAGAAAAGGGCAGCGATCGTGCCAAACAAGGCAAAGGTCCAGGCCTCGTACCCCAGCGTGGTGTAAAACACCGACGTCACTTGCTCCGACTGGAACCAGAGGTAATCGACGTATATCCCGACATCAGCCGCAGCGAACAGGAGAAGAATTCCAGCGAGCACGAGAACAACCAGCAGACGCATCGTTCCGCTTCATTCCCTGTAGAGGTGCCGCTTGTGCGGTTCGCCGTGAGCACACCGACGCCAGTGCTCTTCATCAGTATAGGGGCAAGTGACGCAGTGCCTGCTGGTCCGCGCCTGCAACACCTGTGCGGTACGCTACGTGTGCGTCCGGTTGCGCGCAAGTGATAGTAGGCGCAACGGACAGCAACGGTCGCAGACCGGCTCGATAGAGAAAGTCAACATGGCCAAACAGTACACCACGGCCCCCGCCTTGAGTATTGACCCCAAAAAGCTATATACCGCGATCCTGCACACGTCGGTCGGCGACGTCGAAGTAGAGCTATTCGCGGCCCAAGCACCCGTGACCGTTAATAACTTCGTGTTCCTGGCGCGTGACGGCTTTTATGATGGCATTACGTTCCACCGTGTAATTCCCGACTTCATGGCGCAGACTGGTGACCCGACGGGCACTGGTCGGGGCGGACCCGGCTACCAGTTCGCCGACGAAAAATCGGCGCTCGAGTTGCCACACGACAGCCCGGGCATCCTGTCCATGGCCAATGCCGGTCCCAATACCAACGGCAGCCAGATTTTCATTACGTACGCAGCAACACCCCATCTGAACGGGCGTCACGCCGTGTTTGGGAAGGTTAAGAAGGGGTTGGACGTATTGCGCCAGATCGCCCCGCGAGACCCAGGGCGCGCGACGAAGCCGGGCGACGTGATCGAGAGCATCTCGATTACGGAGAAGTAGGAACGCTCGTGCAGAGAACGAAAGGCACCGTGTAGCACAGATGGCAGTTTCCACTAGCCTCAACGTGGCGCAACTCCTGCTTCAGGATATTGACGCTCTTCAGCAGCCGATCATCGATCCCCAGAAGCGGTTGACGGTCGCTATCTTGCTTAAAACCAGTTGTGGCGCTTGCAAGACGATGTTTCCGTATGTGGAACGCCTCCATCGGGCCTACAGCGAGGCCGTGCATTTTGTGGGCGTGTCGCAAGACAACGCCGACAAGACGCGCCGCTTCGCCACGCGTGCCGGCTGCACATTCCCTTTTCTCCTGGACACGAGCGACTTTACGGTCTCCCGTCTGTTTAACCCAGTGGGTGTTCCGGCAGTGTATGTACTGGATGGGCACGGAGATGTCGTCTGGAGTCACGAGGGCTACAGCCGGGAGTCAGTAGGCGCACTCGTTGCGAAGATTGGTGCCCTTACTGGCGCTCATCCTCTGGTGGTGTATGACAGTGCTGATACCAGTCCAGCGTTCCGGCCGGCGTGTGAATCGAAGCATCGATTGGTAGACCAGGGCCTGCTGGACGAGGATTAGGAGGAAGGGCGCCGCCCCCCTTTTAGCCCAGGAGTGCTAGCCAGCCATACCCAAACAGTACTAGTGCCTGAAGTCCCCTTAGATGCGTGCCTACTATCGTGGCAACCACCTGGAGGGGGCGCTACCTGGATCCGAGCGAACGCGCACAGCAGCGCGCGATGCCGACGCTCTGGCAGTGTTTTGCCGCCGGGTGGACGCGTATGCGGTCCCGATGGCTTGCTACCAGCGTTTTTACGGTCTTCGTAGCATTGTGTCAGGTGCCCATTCTGTTGGTATCGGCCCAACCTAAGATGACCTCCCCAGTTGCGACGCTCTATGCCATGTTCGGCTCTGTGGCCGTGTTGGGCGTGGTCCTCACGGCCTATCTAGCGATGATCTCAGGGGCCAGTAGCGCGAGCCGCCTGGCTGTGCCGGTTGCACTACCTAAATACGCGGGCCATGCGCTAAGCGTCATCGGCGCCACGGTGTTGGTGACGCTTCTTTGCCTCGCAGGATTCCTGCTGTTCATCGTGCCAGGGGTCTACATCGCCACCCGGCTTGCCTTTACCTGGAATGTCCTGTCAGACGATCATTGCCGGGCCGCGACGTCACTGAGTACCAGCTGGCGGTTGACGCGCGGGCACTCCTTACGCATCTTCGTGCTCACCGCCATGGCGATGGCGCCGTCCACTCTCATCGAACTCGCCTACACCGTGATGTATAGCGGCGCATCCATCGACGCCTTGGGCATACTCCTACTGGCAATAAGTGTGCCCCTGCTGGCGATTTCGTCGATGGTCGGGCTCACGGCGCTGATGCCACTGTACGAGCGTCTACGGGGCATGGCTATTCCTCGAGATCAAGCCAGCTTGTCGCTGGTGCAGCCCGTGAGTTGAGCTAGGCCACCTCAGCGTGCCATATATCCGGGTGCGGAAAACGGATGAGCGGCGGGTCCTTGGACCGGAGCAATGGTCCATGCGTGCACCAGGTGGTCATCCGAGCCTGCCACCAGGAGCGTTCCCTCTGGTGACCACGCTAGGCCGTTCACGTCGTAGCCTATCGAAAGGCCAGTGGCGAGCGTGTGAGACGGGATGTGCCAGAGTCCCACTGCAAAGGTGAGCGAGGAAACGGCGAGAAACACGCCGTTAGGTGACCATGCAACGGCGTTGATCGATCCACCCTCATCCAAGAGAAACGATAGTTTGCCCGACTGCGCCTGGTAGAGGCATAACGAACTATCCTCGAAGCCGGCTGCCAGGAGGCTACCATCCGGCGACCACGCGAGCGCATTGACGTCTTTACCGTTGCCGCCCTGTTGCTGCCACAATGGTGACCCACTTGACAGCTCAATAACCGTAACGAGGCCAGCCCGATTGCCCACCGCGACCAGGGAGCCATCTGGCGACACGGCTACGGCCGTGAGCTCACCTGGCACAGGTAGCGACCGAACGGCGGTGCTCCCGGCACTCACCACGGCCACCGCGCCGGTCCCTCGTGAAATCACGAACTGGCCGCCGGAAGGATCTGCCGACACCGCCAAGAACTTGGACGCCGGCAAGCCCTCGACGGATGACCGAGCCGGACTCTCCGGCCAGGTGAACAGTTTCCCAGTAGTTCCCACAGCTAGGAGCTGCTTACCATCTGAGAGCCAGCTCAGGCCGCTCACAAAGCCAAGCGGCGTGTCTATGTGTGACGTGATCGTGCCATCACTGGCGCACAACAGGATGGGTCCCGATCCCAGGCCCGCCGCAAAGGAATCGGTGCCTGGGCGCCAGGAGATGGTCTCTACCGTGCCCAAGCCGCTATTAACTGTCCAGGCATCCTCGATGTACAGCGTTGAACCGCCACCTTGCGCAGGGCTGTTGCGCGGCCCAGCGGGTGCTCCACCGGGGCCACTACAGGCGGCCAGGCTGGCGACGGGGGCGAGGCCCGTCGCCAGGGCGTGCCGCCGCGACATGACTCGCTGGTCTGGCTCAGGTGTGCTCACGCTCGCCAGAGCCTTCCCCTACACTGGTTGTGCCGATCCAACTGACGTCATGGTAACGCGCGACCGGCGCGACCCTGCTATCGCCAGCGCTCTATGCCACCCCAGCGATAGGGCAGCCGCTGATCTACTGCGAGTAGTATTGGAAACGACTTGTGCGGCTCCGTTTGGTACCAATACGCCGTTGTGCACCAATCGCCCACCCAATCATTGGCGTGCCCGTGCTCGATAGAAAACAGCAGGCTCTTCTCGAATCGGATAGGGTCTTCGATGTGATAGCGGTATTGAGAATGTTTGCCGGTGTAGTCAGCATTTGTCTTGAAGTGGTAGCCGAAGTAAGGCGCGCTAAACGTTTGCTGCAATGCGTTGTAGTTCCACGCGCCACAGAAATAGTCTTCGGTTCCCGTACCATGTAACCTGGGCGGCCAGGGCTCGCCGTCGATGAAGAACATGTCGTCGCCTTCGCCCCACCAGCCTGGTCCGGGCAAGTCCACATCGAGATGGCAGCCAACGTAGTGACCGCGCCCCTCAGCTTCCAGTACCACGTGGTTGTCCTTGCCTGTGAGATTCAGGCGGTGCTTCTGGTCATTCTCGGCATCGGGCGCGAGGACAGTGGTGGGGTTCTCACGACGCCACTGGGCGTGAAAGCGGCCAGTTTCGCCCTCTAACTGGTCGTACTGCTCGTAATCGACATAGTAGTAATACACCACCTGCTCGCTGGACTGGTTCTCCACCGTGATGCGTGCACCAGACGAAAACGGCATGGGGAACCAACAATTGAAACCCCGATCAAACATCTGGAGGGGAAGCGAGGAAAAGTACGTGTGTTGCGCGTGTCCGAGCCCGAAAAAGTCGCCAACGGGACATTCCACACTGGGCTGGCTTTCACCATCCCACCACATCCGGAGGACGATCTGGCGCAGATGATAGGGATCCCGGCAAGCAATGGTGGTCCATATGTGGGTGACACAGCCAGCGCCTTGCTCGTCAAGTAACGTGGCCGTAGCGCCGGGCGCGATGATCAGATGGTCGCGGTTTCCTCCCGTCGGGTCATAACTGGATGCTCGGTTGGAGCGGGCATGGCGCAAGGTGGCGAGGTCGCGCAGCGACGAACTCCCTAGGTACATTGGTCGTTTCTCCGTTCTCCCTGTTCAGTAGTCGGGCAGGATTGTAGCGCCCGGATGGCGATCACAGGGAAGGAGGCGAGCGAGCGCAACCAGATGGATGAACCAGGCGTGCTACCATATGCGGAGCATGAGCTGGCGACGTGACTATCGCACCGCCGGAGCGTCAGTGTTGACGGGCGCGGCGAGCGTGAGCATTGGGTATTCGGAGGACGTTTTCCGGAGTGCCCACCCCTACGCTCTACCGGCGACGGCGAGGCGGCTTTGCCATCATCGCGTTCGCTGTGACGTTGCTGCTCGTTGTTGCGGCTGGCGTGTGGGCCTACCGCAGTATTGTCGTACCGGTGGCCGCGGTTACCTCGCAGATTATTCCAACGCCGGGACCCGTACGTACCACCGCAACAGCACGGGCGAGCATCTCTGTGGAGCCGGCTACTACCGTTCAGTTGGCCACATCGGCCGTCACGACGACGTCCGAATCCCAACCATCGCACACAGCGCAAGCGACGCCACCGGCTCCGACCTCTACACCGCTGCCCACGCTCGGTGGCACCCGGCGCATCAACATCTTGCTTCTTGGCTCTGATACTGACGCCAAGTTCGCGGGCTTGTACATCACCCAAATTATGATTGTGGCAACAATCGATCCGGTGAATCACACCGTCGGATTGCTCTCCATTCCACGCGATTTTTGGGTGCCGATTCCCGGCCACGGCATTGGCAAGATTCAGGTGGCCTATCAACTGGGCGAAGTCGATCATCCCAACGGCGGCGGCATAGCGCTCACGCGCCAGACCATCGAGGATGACTTCGGTATTCACATCGACTACTACGCTTGGGTGGGGCTGGAAGGATTCATCAAGGTTATCGACACGGCAGGAGGCGTAAACATCGATGTCCTCCACCCCATCCTGGACGACGCATTTCCAGATGACATTCAGGCCAATGGCAAGACCACGACGGTCGACATCTTCGCCTCGCGCCGGCTGTTCATCCCGGCCGGCGTGCAGCACCTCGATGGCACCAGCGCGTTGCAGTATGTGCGCAGTAGACACGCCGACCTGATCGGCGACTTCGGCCGGTCGGCACGGCAGCAACAGGTGCTGCTCAACCTGCGGGAGAAAATACAACAGCCAGGAACGATCTTGAAGATTCCGGAGTACCTTGCCGATGTCCAGGGGTATGTCAAAACCGACATGCCGGTATCTGAGATCATCGCCACGGCGAACTTCCTGCGCGAATATCACACGGAGCCGGTGAACCAGGTGGTGTTGATGCCGCCAACCTACTCTGGCCTTGCGGTATCCAGCGATGGTCAAGACATTGTGCAACCCAACTGGCCGAAGGTACACGCCGAAATTGCCCATCTCTTCCGGGAGCCGCAGGATGGGAGCGCCGCGCAAGCGCCGGTGACTCCCCCTCACGTCGTGGTGGAGAATGCAACGTCCATAGGGGGTTTGGCAGGGCGGGCGACGACATACCTCCGGTCCCTTGGCTACACTGTCGATGCTGCCACGACGGCGCCAGCGATCCACGAAGGGAGCGTCGTGACCTATTTCGACCCACAACGCCGCGCTGAGGCCGATTTGCTGGCACAAGCCTTTGCTGCATCGGTACAGCAAGGGGCATCGAGTGACCGTCCTAGTGCGACGGCTGATATTGTGGTGCTGCTCGGAGCAAACTATGGCACGTTCGATGGATTCTAGGTACCGCGGCTGCGTGGCCCTGGTGCTTGCAGTCATGACGCTGGCAGCGTGCTCACTGCGGCCCTCAGCGGTGCTCGGCCTTGCCGGCGTGAGTAGCCCGTTGAGCGCCGACATTCCCGGCAAACTGTTGTACGTCCACGACGGCTCGATTATGCAACTCACCGCTGGCGGGCAGTCGGAAGTGGCATCTGGCGGCCTGATGATGCCGGCTTGGTCTCCAGATGGCACGCGCATCGCCTACGTGATCCGCCAGAAGAACTTCAGCGATCTGGCAATCATGAATGCCGATGGATCGTCCAAGACCGTGTTGACCAATGACCAGAGCTCGGTAATAGAGCAGAACCTGTGGGCGGCGTTTCCCACCTGGTCGGATGATGGCACGCGCATCGTGTTCAGCACGGACCGTGGCAAATCCGAGCCGAATATCGACCTGCGCTTGTGGATGTTGAACTTCGCCAACCACAGCATCGTGCAACTCACGACGCCATTGCTTCAAGCGGGAGGCGACAATGACCCGACATTCCGGCCCGGTCACACTGGGCAACTGGCGTTTTCTCGCTGGTACTACGCTGACACGACCATGCCAGCATTGTCGGCCCTGTCGCTCCTGGACGTGACCACTGACACGCGCTATGGATTAACGGCAGATGGCGTCACGCAATTCCAGCCGGCCTGGTCGCCCCAGGGGCACTTCATCGCATACATTCAGCGCTCTTCAGGAGGTGACGCCCTGTATGTGGCAGCCGTTCCAGACACAATCACGGCAGACACCGTGCTCAACGGCACCCTCATCGCGTCGGGCGTGCTGGCACAGCCCTGCTGGTCTCCGGACGGCTCAGCGATCGCCTTCGCGGCGCAAGACGGCAATCAGTTCGATCTGTTTTCGCTCAAAGTGACCACGTCGCCCACGGTGGCGCCGCAGGGCCAGCCGCAGCAACTCACAACCTCCGGTGTCGATGCGACGAGCCGGTGCAGCTGGACTCAGTAGCTGAACCCGCTACAGCAACACGGGTAACGGTTGCGACAGGTGGGCGACCTGACCCATCCCACCGATGACCGCTGCGGGGGAGAAGTCTAGGTCAAGAATGGTGAGCGAGGCGTTGCCGATGGCGATTTGCGTGGCCTCACTAGCGGTATAGGCGGTCGTCGCCACGCCGATGAACTGCTGAATAGGGGAGGCGTGGGATATCAACGCGATTCTGGCATGAGCCGGATTGGCGTCACGTATCTCCTCGAGGGCCCGCTGCATCCGCTCACGTACCTGCTCGATGGTCTCAGGGAAGGCGTGCCAACCTGCCTCTGGCATGTGCGCGGGAATACAGACAGCAGGAAACAGGGCCTCAAGCTCAGTCCGGGTGTAGGGATGCCAATCTGGTGGGATAGCGCCGTGGTGCTCGTGGATGACGGGAAGAAACGCGCACTCCAAACCGCACGCCTGACTGATTTCTCGCGCAGTGTCAACCGTTCTGCGGTACGGGCTGCAATACAAATGCGTCAGGTGCTCGCTCGCGAGCCGGGCAGCCACGCTGGTGGCTTGCTCCTTCCCGAGTTCGGTGAGGTCACTGTTGACATTGCGAATGCTGAGGTTGGCGTTGGCTTGTGACTGGCCATGCCGGACAAGATATAAGCGCACTCGAGGCAACAACCCTTCACCAAGCACCAACTCACGACAACTCACCTCGCGTAGTATAACGGCGGGTTGCTTAAATCGCTGCGCGTGACTACGAGGAACCAATCAGGTAGCCGACAGCAAAGACCAGCAACCCGCCAATAACCACTTGAATGACGGACCGGATGCACGAACTCGAAAAGAAGCGGTAGCGGATGAAGGCGCTAACCACGAGTTCGACGCCGACGACAGCCGAGGCCACCGCCAATGCCAGCGAGAACTGGGGGAGCAGAAAGGGGATGGTGTGAAAAATGCCACCGACAAATGTCATGAAGCCCGTGATACCGCCCCGAGGCAGCGGCGAGCCACGTCCGGTGAGCGTGCCGTCGTCAGACAGCCCTTCGGAAAAGCCCATGCTGATCCCCGCCCCGACGGCGGCCGACAGTCCGACCAGAAAAGCGGTGTGGGACTTGTGCGTCGCAAAGGCCGAAGCAAAGATTGGCGCCAGCGTGGACACCGAGCCATCCATGAGACCCGCCAGCCCGGGCTGTATCACCTGCAAAATGAACGCCCGGTTGTGACCTTGTGAGGTGAGCTCCGGCGCTGAGCCGCCGGTGGGGGAATCCGGCATTTCCGGCTTGCCGCTCACACTGGCAACACCTTCACCTGGCTGATTCAATGAAGCCGTCCTCGTCGTGGCTGGAGGTGCTAACTTGGCCGGTACACGGTTGTACGGCCGCCTGCACACGGCACGCTGGGCAAAACCCTTCGAGAGTCACTAGGCGGCTCACGACGAGAAAACCGTCTTGGTCAGCCGGTAATCGGTAGGGAGCCACTTCCTCCGGCACATCTTCCAACAGGCCACATGTTCGGCAACGCCGATGGGCATGCGGGGCCGTATTGGGGTCAAAGCGCGTCCGGCCGTCACCAACTTCCAGCGGTCGCACCTCGCCCAGATCGACCAGTTCAGCGAGCGTTTTGTATACGGTGCCCAGCGACAAGGTCGGGAGTTCTTCACGAACTCGTTCAAA
>JANWJO010000123.1 GCA_025449435.1 Chloroflexota bacterium
AGCGATGCCTTTGGGGCGAGCGCGAGTGAGACGGGGCTCGATCCCCAACCCTTTGGCTACTCGGGCAACCAGGTGGACAGCACCGGGCTGGTGTTCCTGCGCTCGCGGTACTACGACCCCAGTATGGGCTGGTTTCTGAGCCGGGATTCCTACGGCGGTTCTGCCACCTGCCGCTCTCGCTCAATCGCTACACCTATGTCCTGAACTCTCCCATTCTCACTGCCGATCCCAGTGGACTGTCGCCCAACAGTCAAGCGCCGCAACCGCCCGCCTGCAACGTGGCGGAGTGGCTCGTGGACGCGGCACAGACCCGGACAGCCTCACAACCTGATCATCATCCTGGTTACCTACTTGCGCAGAAGGTACGCAACTGGTAGGAGTTTGCCGAGCATGATGAACGGGAGCCACTGGGCATCAGCCAGCGCCTGCTCGAAGAGCGCCGCGCCGTATTTCCCCACGAAGTAGTCCCGGCGACGCAGCAGCCGGGATGCGTGCAGTCCGAAACGAGGGCCGTAGTCCCCGTGCTCGACCTCGTATTCCCGCCCCTCGCCGCCGATCACGTCCTTGACTTCGATCTGGAAGCCGGCATCACGGAACGCAGCCTCGGCGTGCTCCATCCGCTCCTCCTCCAACGTGCCGCCGCCCAAGCCCCGGTACAGTCGCGCCGCCTCTTTGGGCTCCAAGAGGTCGCCTGCGAACGTCTTGTACACAAGCATGGCACCGCCCGGCCGGAGAACACGGTAGCACTCACGCACGGCTGGAGGGATGGGGAAGCCGTCTCCTAGCATGTCCCGGCACCACACCAGGTCGAAACTACTCGTTTCTGCTGGAATCGCCAGAATCGAGGCGTGCTGCACGGAGATGCGGCCCAGCCAGTGCCGCAACCAACATCAAGGATGGCTGCATCCGGGCCGACACCCAGCGCTCTTACGAGATCAAACAACATTTCCGGGCCGCGCGGTTGCAGGCTCTGTTCGACCTCTCGTTCAAACTCCGCGCGGATTGGTGTTGAGGTATACCGCTCTTGCACGGTCAGCGGTACATATTCGCTCATATCAGCCATGTTGTGAATGCTCCTGGCGTATTCCTCGCTCAATAGAACAAGAACATCGCTTGCTTAGAACGATGGACGGTCTTTGCTCCCAGGGGGCTTTGGTCTTCAGAAGCCGGCGCAAGGTATCGGTTGGCGGGAGCGGACGATCTAGGAGCGCCTGGAACTGGGCGGAAGTAACAGCATCGACGGCAAGAAAAGCTTGCTTGATCAGGTCCCGCTGGTGCACGCTGGCCCGGATGTTTACGGACACGGATTTTTGTGTACGGGCTCGTTTCATGGCGCTCGCCTTCTAAACATCACTGCAGAAAAGTATGCAATACACCTGGCGGCGGCACGCCCAACGGCAACAGCATCGCGACATGCCAGCGGGCCGTTCCGCTTGCTCAGCTCGGCGCGGTGCCACCGCCCAATCCCCAAGTACGGGCAAAACACAAACGGGTTTGCACAAGGGACTTGAAATTATGCTCAGCACAGTATATATTTTGAGCACGCGCAACTTTTGACGGCACCAAGCATGCACGCTGGCGTGGGCGGCCCGGACACGGTTCACAGGAGAACGACACAGGTGCAGCCAACCAGCAAGATGCCGGAGAGCGCGCCGGCGTTGGCGCGCGTCGAAACGCCGCTCGATACCGGAGCCACCCAGCGCGGGGCCCGCGCTGCCATCGATGGGCGAGCACGCGGCCTGCGCGCGTTGCTGCCATTTTTAGGACCGGCGTTCATCGCCGCGGTCGCCTACGTCGATCCTGGTAACTTTGCCACCAACATCGCCGCCGGCTCGCAGTTCGGCTACAACCTGCTATGGGTCATCCTGGTCGCCAACCTCATGGCTATGCTGCTGCAGAGTATGTCGGCTAAGCTGGGTATCGCTACCGGGCGCAACTTGCCCGAACTGTGCCGCCAAGAGTTCCCCTTGCCGGTGGTGATGGGCATGTGGATCGCGGCAGAAGCTGGCGCCATGGCTACCGACCTGGCCGAGTTCCTGGGCGCCGCTGTCGGCTTCAACATCTTGTTCCACTTCCCCCTGTTCATCGCTGGCCTGCTCACCGGTGTCTGCACCTTCGCCTTGCTGGGCTTGCAGCGCTTTGGTTTCCGGCCGCTCGAGGCAGTGATCACCCTGCTGGTCGGCGTCATCGCGCTGTGCTACGTGCTGGAAACGGTGCTGGCGCGGCCGGATTGGGGCCAGGTGGCCTACCACACGGTGGTGCCCTGGGTCAGCGGCGACAGCGCCCTGCTGGTGGTGGGCATCGTGGGCGCCACGGTGATGCCGCACGTGATCTACCTGCACTCCGGCCTGACGCAGTCCAGAGTCACAGGCAATAACCCCCGCGAGCAGCGGCGCATCTTCCGTTTCGAGGTCATCGACGTGTTGCTGGCAATGGGGGTGGCGGGCGCGGTCAACTTAGCCATGCTGTTCATGGCAGCCAAGGTGTTCCATGACACTGGGCACACCGGCGTGGCCACGCTCGACCAGGCCTTTCAGACCCTCACGCCGATCCTGGGTGGCGCCGCGAGCGTCATCTTCGGGATTGCGCTGCTTGCGTCGGGTCTCTCGTCGTCCACGGTAGGCACTATGGCTGGCCAGATGATTATGCAAGGCTTTGTGCACTTCACCATTCCCGTCTGGTTGCGCCGGTTGTTGACCATGGTGCCGGCGCTGGTGGTGATCGCCATCGGGCTCGACCCGACGCACGTACTGGTGCTCAGCCAGGTGGTGCTCAGCTTTGTGCTGCCCATCCCGGTGGTGAGCCTCATCCTGCTCACCAAGCGCCGGGACCTCATGGGCGAGCACCTGGTCAACCGTCCACTGGTCACTGGCCTCAGCACGCTTTGCGCGGTGGTGATCGTGGCGCTCAACGCGTTGTTGATCTATAGCGTGTTTGGGGGAACGCTACCAGGGACGGCGTAGCGCACAGTCCAGGGGCGGCACCGGCGTGGATCGCGGTACCATGCGCAGTGACCGACCTATCGAGCGCCATGTGCTGCGACTGCTGGTGCGCGACGTGTTGGGGTGACGTAGAGGAAGGAGACGGCACGATGTTTGGGCGCATGCTGGTGCCGCTCGATGGCTCCCCAATGGCCGAGGCCGTTCTGCCCGTAGCAGAGCGTATCGCCGCATTGCTGGGCGGCACGCTGGTGCTGCTCCACGTGATAGAGATCGGCGCCTCACCCACCATCCATGGGCAGCGCCACCTCACCACCGAGGCTGAAGCACAGCGCTACCTGGATGCGCTCGCTGTGGGCATGCGCTCGCGCGGCGTTGCTTGCGAGACGCATGTACACGCCGTACCAGAAGGTGACGTTGCCGACAGCGTGGCGGGGCACGGTGCCGAAGAGCATACCGACCTCATCGTGCTCTGTACGCACGGCAGCGGCGGCGTGCGCGAACTGGTGTTTGGCAGCATCGCTCAACAAGTGCTACAACGCGGCACGGTACCGGTGTTACTGGTGCGCGCTCCCGCTGCCGATGTACCAGCCGCGCCGTTCGCGCCACGCATCATCTTGGTGCCGCTGGATGGCACCAGCGCCGGCGAATTGGCCCTCGCGCCGGCCGGCACGCTCGCTCACGCGCTAGGCGCCACCCTGCACCTGACGCTCGTGGTGGCCACGCAAGGAACCATCCGGGGCAACCGGTCAGCCGTGGCGACGTTGCTGCCATCCGCCACGCGCGCCTTGCTGGAAGCCGAGGTGGCACAGGGTGAGGCTTATCTCGATGCCGAGGCCACGGCGCTGCGCGCGCAAGGGCTGCAGGTTGAAACGGAAGTGCGTCGCGGCCGGGCCAGCGATGAACTCGCCACTGAAACCGTGGAGCACAGCATCGGCCTGGTCGTCGCCGCTACGCACGGCAGGGCAGGGTTGAGCGCTATCTGGGCTGGCAGCGTGGCCGCGGGGTTGCTCGCACGCACCGCTGCGCCCGTATTGCTGTTGCGCCGGTGGGATAAAGACTAGGTGCGCACGCGCGCACGGCCAGCCAGCAGGTGTGCAGCCGTGTACAGAACCGCAGCATAGAGGGCCAGGAGGCCGCTCAGGGGCAGCGGCAACAGCAGTGCGCTGATCAACGCACACCAGAACAGCACAAAACTTAGCGCAGCGGACAGGGCCAGCGCGCGATAGGGCTGGGACGTCAGGCGCATGGCCGTGGCCGCTGGCGCGATGAGCAAGGCACAGATCAACAGCGCGCCCACTGCCTGGATAGCTTCAGCCACCGTAAAGCCGAGAAGCAGGAGGAACGCGTACGACAGCAGGCGTACCGGCACGCCGCGCGCTTGGGCAGCCAGGGGGTCGAGCGAGGCGAACAGTAACGGGCGCGCCATGGCAAGGGTTGCGAGCACGATGCCGCCCGCCAGGACCGTCACGATGACCGCTTGCCCCAACGATAAGCTAAGCGCCGAGCCAAACAGCAAGCGCAGCCCGAGCGCGGCGCTGCTGTTCGCGCTGGAACTGAGCACCGTGAGGAACAGCGCGCCTACGCCCATGGTCCAGGCCAGCGCGGTGCCGGTGGCCTCATCTCGCTGACGAGACGACTGGCTGGCGCCGCCTAGCGCTGGTGCCAGCGCCACGCTCAAGCCAAACAACCCAAGTAACGGGGAGAGGCCAAATGCAGCACTCGCCAGCGCCCCGGTGAACGCCACGTGTGACAGCGCGTCGCTGGCGAACGACAGCCGGCGCACCACCACGAAGTAGCCGGCCAGCCCGGCGGCGATGGCCAGGCTGCTGCCGGCCAGCATGGCGGCGAGTACGAACGGCGCGCTGAGTAAGGCCATAGCACTCAAGGAGGCGACTGGTAGTGGCATCCGTCACCCACCGCCGCGTTGCAGAGCATCGCGCAGACGGACCAGCACGTACGCGCCAAAGGCGAACGTGGTGATGAAGAACCCAGGTGGGTAGGGCGTCACGTAGCTCACCATCAACCCCAGCCAGCTGCACACCACCGCCAGCGCTACACCGGCAGCGATGGCCCAGCCGGGGCGGGCGGTCAGCCGGCGCGCCGTGGCGGCGGGTGTCACGAGCAGAGCGAACACCAGCAGGACGCCGGTGGCTTGGACGGCCATGGCCACGGTGAGCGCCAGCGTGAGCGCGAACACCAGTGAAGCAGTGGCTGGGGAGACCGCTTGGGCCACGGCGAGCTCCTGGTTGACCGTCGCAAGCAACAGCCGGCGGCCGGTCACGGCGATAACCAGCAGCACGACGGCACACGTGAGCGCAATTACAATAAGGTCGGTGCTACTGACCGCCAGCACCGCACCGAACAAGATGGCGTACACATTGCTGGCGTAGTTCGTGGAGAGGCTGAGAAACAAGAGTCCCAGCCCAAGACTCCCAACGAGCACGACCCCAATGGCCACGTCGTTGCCCCAGCGGTCCGTAGAGCCACTCCCTGCCAGTCGCTGCATACCCGCCGCGCCGAGCAAGGCAAACGCCAGCAACCCCAGGAGTACAGGCACACCAACCAGCACAGCACCTGCTGCCCCAGCAAAACCAATTTGAGCGAGGGCGTGCCCGGCGAAGCTCTCGCCCCGCAGCACCACGAAATACCCCACCGTGCCTGTGGCCAGTCCAATACACAGCGTGGCAAGCAATGCGTGTTGCATAAAGGGGAAGGCGAGCATCGCGGCCACGGCTACCCGCCGTCGAGGTGGTCGGCGTGGCTGGCGTGGTGCGACACTTCTTCTGGCTGGCCCACCACCACGATCCGGCCATCCTGGGTATGCAGCACCTCGATCGAGGTATTGTACAGGGCGCTCAACGTCTCGCTCGTTATCACCTGCCCTGGTGGGCCAATAGCCATGCTTCCGCCAGCCAGGTACATCACTTGGTCGGCATACGGCAAGATGGGGTTCACGTCGTGGGTCACCAGCAATACGGCCGCTCCCGCTTCCTGGCTCACGTGCTGGATCAATGCCGACACTGCGCGCTGGCTCGCCAGATCGAGGCCCTCAAATGGTTCATCCAGCAGCAGCAGGCGGGGTTGGGCGACCAGTGCCTGCGCCAGCAAGATGCGTTGCTGCTCGCCGCCGGAGAGCTCGCCGATGGGACGATCGATCAGCGTCTGCGCGCCAGCCAGTTCGACGGCCCACGCCAGACGCTGTGCTTCTGCTTGGCGCCGTTCGGGCCGCCATAACCGTGACAGCAGCGGCAGCGGCACCCCCCAGCGCGTGCCATCGATGCCCAGTTGCACGAAGTCGCGTCCACGTACCCGCATATCAGGATCGAACCGGCGGCGCTGCGGCACATAGCCGATGGCGGCATTGCCCCGGCGCGCTGGCACACCGAGCACTTGCAAGCTACCGGCGCTCAAGGGTTGGAGCCCCAAGATGGCCTTGAGCAGTGTCGACTTGCCGGCGCCGTTGGGTCCGAGCACGGCGATGAACTCCCCGGCATGCGCCGTGAACGTCAGATGCTGCCAGATCACACGGCCGCCCACCCTCGTACTTGCCTCCAGCGCGACTACCACCGGTGCTGCGAGCGCCGTGTCTGCTCCCCGCTCCGTTCTCCCGCTCACTGTCCGGTCGCCTGGTGCAAAGCGCTGTCCAGCGCGGTGAGTTGCGCCACCTGCCAATCCTGGAAGGTGGCATCGGGCGGAGAGAGCGTCTCGGTGATGTCGACGACGGAGATACCTGCCTGTTGGGCAGCCTGTTTCAGCGCGGTCGTTGCCGGCGTCGCGCCTTGCGTGTTGAACAGCAGCACGCGCATTTCCTTGCGAGAAAGCTGCTGGTGGAACAACGCGGTATCGGCCGCTGCTGGCTCGTGCCCCTCGGCGATGGCCTGCATGAACGCCGGTGGCGTGATGAGCGAGAGATGGAGGGCGCCGGTCAGGTACACCGCGATGCTCTCGGTGGCGCCCACGGGTACGCCAGCATACCGCTGTTGCATGCTGCTGACCAACTGTGTGAACTTGGCGAACCCGCTGGTTTGTAGCTGGTTGCCAGCGGCAATATAGGCGGCGGCGTTGGCGCTATCGATATTGGCTAAGTCGCTCGCGATCCGCTGCACCACACTGGCCACGGCTGCCGGGTCGTACCAAAAGTGAGGGTTGGCGCCAGCAGATTTGTTCAGCAGCGTGGCTACGTTGAGCACCACCTGTCCGCGTACCGGGTTGGCTTGCACCAGTTTTTCAGCCCAGGCGTCGTAGCCCGCGCCGTTCACGATCACGTAGCGGGACGTGGCAAACGTGCGCGCGACAGCGGGCGAGGGTTCGTAGTCGTGCGGGTCGGCATTCGGGTTGGTGAGGATGCTCGTCACCGTGACGTGGCTCGTTCCCACTTGCGCAGCGAGGCTGCCCCAGGTATTTTCGGCGGCCACGACGGTGAGCGGACCACCGGCGATCGTGCCAGCCGGGTCCGCTGGCTGTGTGCCACAGGCGGCAAGGAGACAGGTAGCCACCAAGAGCAACAAGCCAAGCCGTGTCACGGGTGCGCTACCTCCATATACCAAGCAGTCCAGTGCCACAATATAAGACATTGTCTCATTTTAGACAACCATCACGCCGCTGGAGATGCCCTCCTGCCGTTACCGGTGGTACGCTCGCCCACCGGTACACTGGCGATGATGTGGCCGGTGTGCAACCGGCGTTGGGCGGTGCTCCTGCTTCAAGGGCCGCCAGCGGTTAAGGACTATTGATGGCTCGCCCGAAACGACCACCGGCCCGGCGGAGTGCTGCGCACGCAGCTGTGGCCACGGCCGCAAAGCCACCTGCACAAGTGTCCAAGGCTCCAGCAGTCAACCGGCAACACGCCAATGTGGCGCAACCGGCTGTGCAGCCGCAGAGTTGGTGGCGTGGACCCGGTCCGCTGATCGCCGCCACGACCTTGGTAGCGTTCGTCGTGGTGGTGTTTCTCGTCGTGAGCAACCGCCAATCCAGCGGCCAGGATGCCACGCTTCCCGTACCGGCTGCGGTGCTCACTAGCGTGACGCAGGTAGATCCGCAGGTGAGTGCGGCCGTGGGCAGCGGGGGTTTGCCCAATCCGTTGCAAGCCGTGGCCACGACGCCAGTGTTGCAAGGAGCAACAGGCAAGCCGCAGGTGACCTACATCGGTGCTGGGTTCTGCCCGTATTGCGCGGCGCAACGTTGGAGCATGATCGTGGCGCTGTCGCGGTTCGGTTCATTTACCGGGCTGCAACTCGCCAGGTCGTCCAGCACCGACATCTACCCCAACACCAACACCTTTACCTTTTATGGCAGCAGCTATACGAGCGATTACCTCGACTTTTCCTCGGTGGAGGAGACCGGTCAGGACCAACAGTCGCATCTCCAAACGCCGACCGCGGCGCAGCAACAACTGCTCGATCAGTATGACGGGCCGCCCTACGCCACCAGTCGTGGCGGCATCCCCTTCCTGGACATCGGCAACCAGTACATCGCGATCAGCAGTGGCTACTCGCCAGCCTTACTCACCGGTATGACCTGGCAAGAAATAGCCACGGCACTGAGCGACGCGAAGGCGCCTACCACGATGGCCATCGTAGGCAACGCCAACTACCTCACCGCGGCGCTGTGCCAGGTCACTGGTGATCAACCAGCGAGCACCTGTAACGCCGCACCCATCCCCCAACTGAAACAGCAACTGGCGAAGCACTGATAGGCTGTGAGGGCTGTGCGGCGCGCTGATGGCAGGATACTCATCGCACTGCTGGCCATCGCACTGCTCGGCCTGGGTATCGCCGGGTACCTCACGGCGGTGCACTACACGCCGCTGCCGCTGGTGTGCTCGACCACCGGCATCGTGAACTGTGCCCAGGTAACAACCAGCGCCTACTCGGTG
>JANWJO010000124.1 GCA_025449435.1 Chloroflexota bacterium
CAAGGCTTCGCCGCAGCAGGCGCGAGCGTGGCGTTGTGCGCGCGCCGGGAGCCGTGGCTGAGCCAGGCGCGCGACCAACTGACGGCGACTGGTGCTCATTGCTTCGCTCGCCTGTGCGACGTGACGCAGGAGCACGACGTCAATACCTTTGTGATGGAGGCGCTGGCGGCCTTCGGCCGGCTCGACATCCTGGTGAACAACGCTGGCATCAGTTGGGCAGCGCCGCTGGAGGCCATGCCGCTGGAGCGCTGGCGTGCGGTGCTGGATACCAACCTCACCGGTGCCTTCTTGATGACCAAAGCGGTAGGCGCGCACTTGCTGGCGCAGCGATCGGGGAAGGTCATCAATATCGCTTCGCTGGCGGGGCTAGTGGGGTTGGCACCCGATATCCTATCGGCGCCGGCGTACAGCGCGAGTAAGGGTGCGCTCATTGCCCTCACCCGCGAGCTCGCCGTGAAGTGGGGACCCGCTGGCATCCAGGTGAACGCTATCGCGCCAGGGTTCTTCCCTACCAGGCTGTCCGAAACAGTCATCGAGCGCGCACACCAACAGATCATCGCGGGCATTCCGTTAGGGCGCCTGGGCACCGAGCGTGACATCCAAGACCTGGCGACGTTTCTCGCAGCGCCTGCGTCGGACTATATAACTGGGCAAGTGATCGCGCTGGATGGTGGCGCCACAGCACTGTAATACGGCCTAAAACGTGATGATCCCACGCGCCACTTCTCCCGCGGCCAGGGCACGGAAGGCTTCATTGACGCCGTCGATGCCGTAGCGGTGGGTGATTAACTGGTCGATCTTGAGCTTGCCGGCCATATACAATTCGACCATACGTGGGAAATCGGCCTTGACTGAGGCCGAACCGTACAAGGAGCCGACCAGGCGGCGCTCGCTGGGAGCGATGGCTCCAGCATTGAGTTCCAGCATCTGCCCGGTGGCCGGCAAGCCAATCATCACGCAGGTGCCGCCGGGGGCCAGCGCCTCGTAGGCCTGTCGGGCGGCGCGCACATCACCCACAGCCACCACGGTGTAATCAGCGCCGCGCTTGGTCAGGCGTTTGATGGCCTCGACAGGGTCTTCCTGACGCGCGTTGATGGTGTGGCTGGCGCCAAACCCACGAGCAAACTCTAGCTTGGCATCCACTGTATCGACGGCGATGATCGGGGAAGCCCCAACAATATCGCCGCCCTGTATGGCATTGAGGCCGATACCGCCAGCACCGAACACCGCAAGGCTCGCGCCCGCTGGCACTTTGGCGGTGTTCAGCACGGCGCCAGCGCCAGTCATCACCGAGCAGCCGATGAGAGCTGCCTTGTCAAGCGGCATGTCCTTGCGAATAGGAACGGCGCACGATTCCGGCACTACACTCATCGGGGCGAACGAGGCCACGTAGCCGTAGTGATACACCGGGCCACCGCGCCAGTGCATACGGACGGTGCCATCGGTCAGGTGCCAAGCCTTCGGGCGGTTTTCACACAGTTGGGGCCGGCCGGTGACGCAATACCGGCACTGCCCGCAGGAGGGCGCCCACGACAAGATCACGTGATCGCCCACCGCGACAGATTGGACACCGGGGCCGATGGCCTCGACCACGCCGGCGCCTTCATCACCGAGCACCATGGGCGTGGGCGTGCCGGCCCAGGAGCCATCGGCGGCGTGCAGGCAACTGTGGCAAACGCCGCTGGCCACCATGCGAACCAGCACTTCGCCGGCCTTGGGTGGGTCGAGTTCGATCTCCTCGACACCCAGCGGCTTGCCCTGTTCGTACAAAATAGGTGCGCGCATCGTCGCCATCGAGACCCTCCTTGTACTCCATTGCAACCTTGGCAGATCCAGTGATGCGGTACCATGCACGCTATGGATCCGCGCAACCCTGATGATAGCAACGATGGGCCAGTCACGCTCGCAGCGGCGTCGCCAGCGAGATCGCTGCCGCGCGTCCCCCTGGCAGTAGCCGGCGCATTGCTCGTGACCGCAGTAGTGCTGCCCCTGGCCTTCAGTGCGCGCAACGACCCAGGTTTTGCGTTTATCGCTATGATGCTCGCCCTGGCAGGGCTTGGCGCCGCCCTCACCGTAAGCGCGCCGGACTAAAGGAAGCTTTTACCACCATGGCCATCATTTTAAAGACTCCCGCGGAGATTGCCCAGATGCGTGAGGCTGGGCGTATCGTGGCGGAAACGCTCGACATCATGCGCGACATGATTGCGCCGGGGGTGACCACCGAGCAGCTCGATGCCGCCGCCGATGCCCACATCCGCAAGCGGGGCGCTAAGCCCAGCTTCAAGGGCTACCAAGGCTTCCCTGCCAGCATCTGCGTGGCGGTCAACAACGAAGTGGTTCACGGCATTCCGGGACCTCGCAAGCTGGAGGCCGGCGATATCATCACGGTGGACATCGGCGCCAACTACCGTGGCGTACACGGCGATGCGGCCAGAACCTTTGCCGTGGGCGCCATTTCGACCGAGGCTCAACACCTCCTGGACGTGACCGCGCACGCGCTGGAGCTGGGCGTTGCTCAGGCCCAGACGGGCACTCACCTGTCGGATATTGGCGCCCGCATCCAGCCCTACGTCGAAGGGGAAAACTTCTCGGTCGTGCGTATGTACTGCGGGCATGGCGTCGGGCATAGCTTACACGAAGACCCGCAGATCTTTCACTACGGCCCTCCGGGCAAGGGCCCGGTGCTGCGCAAGGGCATGGTGTTCACCATCGAGCCGATGGTGAACGCTGGACGGCCCGAGACTAAGGTGATGCCAGACAAGTGGACGGTGATTACCGCCGACGGCAGCTTGTCGGCACAGTTTGAACACACCCTGGCCATCACCGACGACGGCCCGCGCGTGCTTACGATCGTCTAGGCGGCCGAGCAAACCGTACCTGCGCCCCTCCTCACGGGTCTTAACTTTTATCCACATCATTGCGGGTTGCTTGTCTGGCGGGTCCGTGCCCTCTTCCCAACTCGATATTGTTACGGGCAAGCACGTTGCGCAACACGGATAGGAATTCTGGCGGCTTGTAGCCTCGGCTTGAGAACACTACACTCTCCAATTGTCGATGTGGGTTCGACGGCACCAGGAACGCACGCTTGAGGCGCAAGGTGCTGGCACCTGTCATGTTCGGGAAAGGCTGCTGCACTTTGAGCGCACTTCACTTGCCGAGGCGGAGCATCGTGACTACTGTGCTTTGTCTGCTGGTGCTGGCGGTAGCCGGAGCGATCCCCGCTGCCGCCGCGTCACCACCACTCGCGCCCAGGGCGGCAGCACCGATCGTCAAGCCAGCCAGCCCCTATGCTGGGCAGGTGCTCATCCTGTGCAGCACCCTCCTCATCGCCGACAGGAATTGTGCAGATGCCACAACGGGCAGATACTACAACGAGGCACAGGCTGTCCAGAACCTAGGGCTACCTTTTTCCGTGCTTACCAACGACCAATGGGACGCACTCACGGCCCAGGACTTTGCCAGCGCACGCGCCATCATCCTGGGTGATCCTGGCTGTGGCAGTCTCACGGCAGTAAGTGCCGCGGTGAGTAACGCCTCGGTGTGGGGGCCAGCTATCACCGGCAACGTCATTGTTATCGGCGCCGATCCGATGCTGCACTTCAATTTCGGTAGCAGCTCGGGCGCGAAGCAGATCACTGACGACGGCATTCAGCTGGCCACGAGCACGCCAGGCTTCCCCGGTGCCTATATTTCGTTGAGCTGCTACTATAGCCAAGCGTTGCCAAATACACCGATTCCGCTGCTCAATAACGCCTTCGACCCACTGCACAACAGCTTTACCGTGCAGGCCACCGACGCCGACGCCGTGACCGTCGTTGGGGTCAACAGCTTCCTCACTGCCGATACCAGTGCTTCGCTGTCCAACTGGGGTAGCACCAGTCACGAAGGCTTCGACAGCTTCCCCGCCCCCTTCACCGTGTTCGCCACTGTGCTCGTGGGGGGTGTATGTGCGTGCGCCGTTCCAATTCAGCAGGCTGCAGCAGTTGCGAGCCAGGAAACCACCCCCATCCCCACCGAAGTCCCTTTCATCCTGTTGCGCGGTTCGCTGGCGCTGCCTGCCATTACCCCCCCACCGACGGGCTGGATCATCGGCGATGTGCGTGACTCCCTCACCAACGCCGTCGTCCCCGGCGGCACACTCTCCCTCACCGACACCCAGATCCCCAGCGTGTTCTCCGCCAATGGCGGCTTCCTGTTCTCTGCCCTCTCCATCGTGAGCGGCTACAACGGCTCCAGCATCTACGGCTTACACCTCTCCCCACCCCCTGGCTACTCGGTGGTGGGCGCCGACACCCAGAAGGTGTCGGTGGTGAGCGGGCACTTCGTGTGGACCACGTTCTACGTGAGTTGGAACCCGGTGTGGGTACAAGTGCTCACGCCCAACGCGCCCTTGTGGAGCGGGGTAGATAGTAACGCGGTGCAACTGGGCACGATCAGCCAGTGGTCGTATCTGGAAGTGATGGACCCGATGACGGGCAGCCGGTTGTATGTGTATAACCCGGTGACCAAGGGCAATGCCTACATCGATCGCGCCGACGTGGGCCCCAGCGGAGCGCCGCCAAGTTCGTAGGGGACGACGGACCCCTCCTTAAAGGTTCCCCAAGAGGGGAACCGAGCGGACGCATTGATGGTGGGCAACCGAGCCATCAACGGGCGAGCAACCAGGCTCCAGGCAGCCAGTCGCGCCCGCTAGGGGGGACTACCGGGAGGCTGCGCATCTCCTCGTGCTTGCGCAGTGAGAGAGCAATCGCTTATCCTGTAGGCACAGGTATGGGTGCCACGGTTGACACGCCGTACACAGAATCTGGAGGCAGACGAGCCATGGTCGCAACACCGACACGCACGGCTAGTTCTATCGACGGCATTGCCGAGTTGCTTGGCGCACGCAGCGACCTCCTGAGCTATCAAGCCAAGGTTCCCGCCGCCTACTTGCACCTCCCCGGCCCCGACTTTATCGACAGGATGTTCACGTCGACCGACCGATCACAGCAGACGCTGCGCAACCTGGCGCAGATCTACGGTACCGGACGGTTAGGCGGCACCGGCTACCTGTCGATCCTGCCGGTGGACCAGGGCATCGAACACTCCGCGGGAGCGTCGTTCGCGCCCAATCCGGCCTACTTCGATCCTGAAAACATCGTGCGGCTGGCGATCGAGGGCGGCTGCAACGCGGTGGCCTCTACTTTTGGCGTGCTGGGCTCGGTGGCGCGCAAATACGCCCACAAGATTCCGTTCATCGTCAAGATCAACCACAACGAGTTCCTGAGCTACCCCAATCGCTACGATCAGGTGATGTTTGGCTCGGTGCGCGAAGCCTGGGAGTTGGGAGCTGCCGCCATCGGCGCCACTATCTATTTCGGTTCGCCCGAGTCGACGCGACAAATCACCGAGGTCGCCACCGCCTTCCACGAGGCGCACCAGCTGGGCTTGGCCACCGTGCTGTGGTGTTACCTGCGCAACTCGGCCTTTGTGAAAGATGGTGTGGATTACCACGTATCTGCCGACCTCACCGGACAGGCTAACCACCTGGGCGTGACCATCGAGGCCGATATCATCAAGCAAAAAGCGCCTGAGAATAACGGCGGTTACACCGCCATCAAGTTCGGCCGCACCAGCTCCAAAGTGTATACCGATCTGACCAGCGATAACCCCATCGACCTTACGCGCTATCAAGTGATGAACTGCTACATGGGTCGCGTCGGGCTCATTAACTCGGGTGGTGCGTCAGCCGGGGCTACCGACATGGGCGAAGCGGTGTACACGGCGGTGGTCAATAAGCGCGCGGGCGGCACGGGCCTCATATCGGGCCGCAAGGCGTTCCAGCGTCCGATGGCCGATGGCGTGGCCATCCTCAACGCTATCCAGGATGTGTACCTCAATAAAGAGATCACCATCGCGTAGGGGTGGGGTTCGTACCTTGGGGAGGAGTCCGTCCACCCATGACTGTCACGGGGCCGCCGGCTGAGGGTGAACGCATGACCTGGCTAGCGACGCCCTCCAGCGTGCGAGCGGGGGTTGAGGCCTATCTGGGTAGCCCGGTGGTTGATGCGACTAATCAACGCGGCGGGTTTTCTCCCGGCGTGGCGGCACGGTTACGTACCGCCAGCGGCATTACAGTTTTTGCGAAGGCAGCCGGTCCAGAACCGAACGAGGATACCCCGCGCTTCCACCGCCGGGAGGCGAACATAGCGGCACATCTACCAGCGCACGCTCCCGTGTCGCGGTTGCTGTGGACGCACGATGAGGGCGAGCGCGGCTGGATTGCATTGGTGTACGCCGACGTCGCCGGGCGGCAACCGGTGGTGCCCTGGCAGGCCAGCGAACTTCAACAGGTCATGGACGGCATGGTGGCACTTCACCAGGCGCTGACGCCCAGCCCGATCACCGCGCCAGCTGTAGCCAAGTGGCTCAGCGAGAACGGCTTGGGCTGGACCCACTTGCTTGCTTCACCTCTGGAGGGGATACCGGCACTGGCCCGCGATCACCTGCCAGAGCTTGCAGCGCTCGAACAACTTGCGCCAGCGGCGAGCACTGGTGAAACGCTGCTGCACTTCGACATCCGCGCCGACAATGTGCTGCTCACCGATCAAGGTGCCATCTTTGTCGACTGGCCGCACGCCCATATCGGCGCCGCATGGGTCGACGTCGTGTTCTTTGCGCCGAGCGTGGCGATGCAAGGCGGGCCGGACCTGGCATCGTTGCTCGCGATGCATCCGGCAGCGCAGCACGCCAGCCCTGCCGCTATCGATGCCGTGTTAGCGGCAGTGGCCGGCTTCTTCATCGAACGCTCGCTGCAAGCGCCACCTCCTGGCCTCGCAGGGGTGCGCCTTTTTCAGCGAGCACAAGGGGACGTGGCACTGCGCTGGCTGGCGCGCCGAAGGCAGTGGTAGCAGATACGGACCCCTCATTAAAGGTTCCCCAGGAGGGGAACCGAGCGGACGCACTGCTGGTGGACAACCGGGCCATCAGCGGCTGGGCAATCATGCTTCCGGCGCAATGTACCCCTTCGTTACCGCCTACCGCGGGGTGTCGCCGTTGCAGTCGCAGTAGTTTTGTTCGTTGATCGCCAGATTGAGG
>JANWJO010000125.1 GCA_025449435.1 Chloroflexota bacterium
CGTTACCACAGCTGCTACAGCATCAATCACGGCCCGCTGGTACACACCATGCCGCTGCGTGAGTGGATTGGCACGGCCCTGCGCGTGACCGCCCAGGCAGTCTCCTTCGAAGCGATGAACCCGCGCCACATGCACGACTATCACGCCTTCGAGACCGTCAAGGTACCCGACGGCAAGATTGTCGTCCCGGGCATGCTCAGCCACGGCCACAACTGGGTCGAGCATCCCAAGCTGATCGCCGAGCTCACGGTGAATTACGCCCGCCTCGTGGGGCGCGAAAACCTCCACCTCGGCAATGACTGCGGCTTCGCTTCGCAAGCAGGCGCCCGGGAAGTCCACCCGACCGTCGCCTGGGCGAAACTCGCGGCCCTGGTCGAAGGCGCCCGCCTCGCCTCCGAACAACTTTGGCCTTGAGCCGGCCGCCCAACTAATTCCAACAGGCCCTCGATGGTGCGTCGCCGCCACGCCGGCAGGTGCTCCGTTGTGCCTGAAATGAATGTCCCAGCCCGGTGTTACAGTGGACCTGCAACCTCGGTCCCGTCTGCCGGACGCTGACGATTCCGGAGCTGACTCATCAGCAGGGGCTCAGCGATGGCCGATAACGTGCCACGCCGCACCAATCCGCGAGGTCGTGGACTGACGGACACCACAAGCGTGCTGGGACCTGCATCGGAGCTGGGCGCCTAACGGGCGCAACGCGACGTGCCGCGCTTGGGCCATCTGGCCGAAGTCTGGACGGTCATTTGCCCCGGCTGCAGACACCGAGTGATTTTCAAATCGCCGACGACGAGGAATCTCGCGATCGTCGCGCTCACCCACGCTGGTTGGCAGCGCCTGAGCGAGGGTTGGACGTGTGGCAAGTGCTGCGGCGTCCCAGCCGCAATGGCCAGTCAACTGGCGGAAAGCTGATGGCAGCGTATGGCAGTGCAAAGAGGTGGCACCAGCCTTATCGATGTGCTCGATCGTGTGCTGGACAAGGGCATCGTTATCGATGCCTGGGTCCGGATATCACTGGTCGGCATCGACCTGATTACGGTGGAAGCGCGAGTCGTAGTCGCGTCCATCGACACGTACTTGAAGTACGCCGAAGCGGTGGGCATCACGTCGCCGGCATCGCGGCCACAGCCAACCCTTACTTAGCCCAGCAAACCCGCCTCGGCCATGTCCTCCTGCGCCAGCAGCCAGGCCAGGAGGGATTCGGCGCCCTGGTTCGTGTTCACGCCGGCGGGCGTCAAGCCGTCGTAGCAGCCGCCCGAGACCGCCTCGATCATCGAGCGGTGGCCGACGTTCTGGCCCGTAAACCAGCCGAACGCCATGATGGCCCAGCGTCGAAACCGGCTGTCGTCGCTGATTTCCATCGCCGCCAGGCAGGCTGACAGCGTGGCTTCGGCATCGATCGCCTGCTGGTCGTACACGGCGCGGCGGCCGCCCTGCGGATAAAAACCGTCTGAACCGATCAGGCTCATTACGCCGTCCGATTCGAGGACCTCACACAGCCAAGCCAGGCTGGCCAGGCCAATGCTCCGCTCGGGCCCGCTCAGTAAGGCCTGGCACACATGCGCGTTGCTGTAGGTCAGCTCATCTTCGAACCAGAGCCAACCAGGAGCCGAGCCGGCCACGTAGGCGGCCGCCAATCGTGCCGTCAATTGCTGCCGTACGTCGTTGAGCGCAGCACCAGGCTCGGCCGGCCGCCAGCAGTCCAAACCGAGCAGCATGAAGGCGCTGGAGCGCACGGAGTCGTACGAAGCGATGTGCGGCAGGATGGCGTGCAAGCACCGCAGGGCCCGTGCGCGCATGTCGCCGGATGAGGCGTGCTCGGCGGCGAAGCCAAGCGCCCACACTGCGCGCCCATGCGCGTCCCCTGATCCGATATCTTCCAGCCAGCGGCCGTCCGCCGCCATGAAGTTTCGAAAACGCCCATCCGAGCGCTGCGATCGCTCGACGAACACGAGGTAGCGCTCGATGTACTGCAGCAGCTCGCCAGTGCCTTCGAGGGCGTGCGCTCTCATGGCCGCGACCAACGCGCGGGCGTTGTCATCCAGGCAGTAGCCGAACGCGGGGTCGGGCTCGGCGCCTCGCGCATGTTGGAACAGACCGGTCTCATCAGTCAGCCGGGACAGATGGTCGAGCCGAATCGCCATTATGAGTGGGGCAGCCGCCGTGGCAGGCGCAGAATGGCCGCGCCGATGCGCTCGTCGGCCATCCCGAAATACACGTCGAAGCGGTCCGATTGGCCGATGTCGAGACGCTGATCCAATCCCGTTGGGAACACCACGTCGGGCAGGATGCCCTGGCGCTCCTCGGTACCGGGCGTGAGCACCGGCCGCTTGGTCCGGTAGCGGATGATATCCGGTCGATCTGCGTCCAGCACGAGCAGCCCGGCTGAGTAGCGCACCTCACGCGTGCCGTACCGGACTCCGACGCCGTGGTAGATGATGAGCCAGCCGTGTGGCGTCAGGACGGGCGCCGTACCTGCCCCGACCTTGATGCTCTCCCATCTCGCCCGTGGAGAGAGCAGCCGCCGATGCGAGCCGAATTCCAGCTCGTGAGGCTCCGCGAGCTCGGCGTATGACAGCCAGATGCTCTCGTGCTCGTGTCGAGGTAGCTCGTCCGGCTCGAGGCGCAGCCCGACGCCCGGCCAGGGTGTCACCTTCCGTGTCAGTCCGAACTTCGGACGGTGTATGAGCGCTAACGCCGGACGTCCATCTGGCCGCTGCACCAGGCGCGGAAACAGCACCGCGTCCTTGTTATCGACCGCCGCGAAGTCGGTGTCGTCGTCAGACTTGAACCGGGCCAGCCCCAGCCGCTCCCATGCGACCAGATCGCGCGATGCAGCCAGCGCAACCCGGGGGCCGGCTGTGGAGTACGCGGTGTACGTCATGACGTACAGGCGCAACGGCTCGACGTAGGTAATCCGGGGATCTTCTACGCCACCGCCCGTAAGCGCGTTCTTCTCGTATGCTGCTTCGGGCTCGAGCACCACGCCCAGGCGCTCCACGCCGGCGGGGTTACCGTCGCCGTCGAATACGACACGAGCACGGCCGATGCGCGAATAGTTGCCCTCCGCGACGAGGCGTGGGTACAGATAGAGCTGACCGTCGGGTCCACGGATCGCGGCTGGGTTCAGTACGCCTTCGCGTTCGAGCTCGCCGTCGGCGGCGGGCGCCATCAGGACTCCCAAACGAGTCAGCGCCAGGGGAGTCGTGGCTATGGGCTGAATGTCGCAGGCGGTGCGCGTCACGTCATGAGCCTTTACTCATGCCTGTCACGGGATGAATGAGCAAACACTCATGACGGCGTAGGTAGAAGTCGTCACGCTGAAGCCCTGTAGCGCGTTGGTGAGTGCCACGCCGAATGCCGCGCGAGGAGTGCCGCCGTGCCCCCAAACTCGAGTTCCCCGTCGACACGAGCGACGCCGGACATAGCCTACGTAGCCAGCTATCCGCCGCGCGAGTGCGGCATTGCCACCTTCACACGCGACGTGGTGACGGCCGTCGAGCGCGCCAATCATTCGAGCCGGCCGATGCTCGTCGCTGTCAATGACGGACTGCTTCGGCATCGCTATCCGGACGTGGTGAGCGCCCAGATTGAACGCGATGTCCCCAGCTCCTACGACAGCGCGGCCGGGTACGTCTCGAACAGCGGCTGTCGTGTCGTCAATATCCAACACGAGTACGGCCTCTTCGGCGGCGTATGGGGATCGCACCTGCTGCGCTTTATGGACCAGGTTCGGCAACCCATCTGCATGACGCTGCACACGGTGCTGCCGCGGCCCGATCCCTCGTTGCGGCAGGTAACACGGGACCTCATTGAGAGATCGGCCGTTACTACTCTGTTGTCGCAGTCGGCAATTGACATCCTGGTCCAGGACTACGGGGTGACGCCCAGCCGGCTGCGGTTCATTCCTCACGGTGCACCGCACGTCCGCCGAATCGCTGAGGCCAAACCCAAGCAAGCTTTGGGGCTGCAGGACCGCCTGGTGCTCACGACCTGCGGGCTGATGAACCCCGGCAAGGGCATTCAGTATGCAATCGACGCGCTGCCGGCGCTGGTCGCGGAGTTCCCTGAGATCGTTTACGTCGTAGCTGGCGAGACGCACCCCGGCGTACTGGCCACGAGCGGCGAAGCCTACCGCGGCGAGCTCGAGGCGCAGGTCGAACGGCTCGGATTGGGCCATAACGTTCGATTCGTGAACCGCTATCTGAGCTACCGCGAGCTCGTGTTGCACCTGCTGGCCACGGACGTTTACGTCGTGCCCTACCTGGATTTGAAACAAGCGGTCAGCGGCACGATGGCCTATGCACTGGGTTGCGGGCGCGCAATCGTGTCGACCGCATCGACATACGCTCGCGAGGTGCTGGCCGAGGGCCGTGGCGAGCTCGTCGAGCCACGCGATCCGGACTCACTCGTCCAGTCGATTGGGCGCATCCTGCGCGACCCGGCGTACAAGAACGGCCTGCAAAGTCGCGCTTACGCCTTAGGCCGGCGAATGAGCTGGTCCTATGTTGGTGCCGCGTACGGGCGCGCACATGCGGATATCTGCAGTGCCGAGTACCGCGTGCCAAGGGTGATGATCGAGCCCGACTGGTGGGCTGACGGCGGGCACGCCCCGGATCCGCGCCTGTCCTCAATCGATCTAGCCACCCTGAGCGCGCCCTCCCAAACGGCCGTGCCCGTTTGATCGCTGATCGGCGGCCGTTTGGGGATTAGGGGACCGGAGGGATGAACCGGTACCCGCGCCCGGGCACTGTGGCTATGAAGCGCGGCGCCCGCCACGGATCCCCCAGCTTCGATCGTAGGTTGCGAACGTGGCGGTCCACGATGTTACTGCTGGGCACATAGTCCGCACCCCACAAGGCGTCGATAATCTGGTCGCGGCCCAGCGTCTGGCCGGCATTGGCCGCCAGCTGGTACAGCAGGCGTTGCTCGACCCCGGTCAGGTTCAGCTGGGTAGACCCAGCGCGCACCTGACGGTTCAGTATGTCGATTTCCAGCCCGCCCACTTTGATGACCGGGCTCAGCTTCACCCGGTCCCCATACGCTCGCCGGGTTAGGGCAATCATGCGTGCCAGCAGCTCTTCCGGCGAGAACGGCAGGGCCATGATGTCGTCCACGCCCTGGTCGAAGGCGGTCAGCTTGCTCTTGAGGTCGCCCCGGCGAGTGAGCGCCAGAATCGGCAAGCGAGGTTGGCGCTCGGCAGCCCGCACCAGATGCTCGATGAACTGGCCGTTCACCACGTCCATGTCGACTACCGCCAGCCGCGGCTGCTGCGCATCCATGAGAACCAGGGCTTGCGCCATCGTCTTAGCCGCACGCGTGGTGTAGGCGCCGTGATTCAGTGTGAGGGTGATGAGCTCGGCGACCGCGGGTTCGTCGATGACCACCAGTACGTCCAGGGGCTCTGAAGAAGGAGCGCGTTCGACCCTGCCCGCGGTGCGCGAGCGTTGGGGTAGGCGCCTCACGTGCGGCATCCTGAAGCCAGTGTAGGTCACTGGCCGCATGAGCAATCCTTCATGACACTTCGAACGAGGCGGCACACACTGCGCCTATGTTCAGGCGAGTGAAATGAGGGTTCGGCCACCAGTTCCGGATAGCGCCGCGCCCCACGGACTGCCGCTCACTACGGACCAGGTGTCCGCCCTCGCCGAGGGAAGTCCGGTCATCGCGCTGTTGACCGGTGAGCAAGCGGCAGACGAATTCACCGTCCATCGAGAGGGCGGTCGCATTTACGCGCGCTCCAAGGTGGATGTGGCCGCTGGGGTGATCGATCGACAGAAAGTGCTGACGTTCGTCACCCCGGTGTGGTTGCCAAAGCCTCCAGCGGCTACGTAAGCCGGACAACCGCCTGTGCCGCTGGCATAGCCCCTGCGTCGGGTTACGCCAGGAGGCAATACATGTCCAGAAAGACTGGAACCACAAAGGGCAAGGGCAAAGTGCCGACGACGGCCTCGGGCCCGCCCACATCGGCAGACCCCCTCGTGGAGGAGGCCGTCGCCGACCTTCCCGACCGTGAGGTGATGAGCCTGCTGCCCAGCGGCTTGGGCTCACTCACTGGGGCGGGCTTGGGCGGCGGTCTGCTGGGTAGCGGCACGGGCACGCAACCGGTGACCACGCCCGCTACGCCGCCGCCATTGCCCACCGGCAGCATCCCGCTGCCGCCGGCCGATTCCCTGGCGGGAGCCGATCAAGCGGCGCCCATAGCTCAGGAATCAAGTTCCACGTAGGAGCCCAAAGGAGGAACTCTGATGTCCAACAAGTCCGACGTACAAGCCCACGAGCATCAACGCATTGAGGTTCGCAGTGTGTGTTCGGAGTGCGGCCAAGAGCTTGGCCGCCACACCTTCAACCGAGCGGACATTGAGAATCAGCAACTGACGGAAATGCCCGATCGGGACGCGATGTCGCTGATCAACCTCAACGCCGCGGTTCCGGTGAACCTCGCGCTGGCGGCCAACGTCCTGTCCGACGGTTCCGTTGCTCAGGCGCTGGCCGCGCAGTACACCCCGATAACCCAGGCAACCTAGCGACGATTCCAGCACCGGGCGCCGCGTTGGTGGCACAGGGTGTGCGCCCCGTATGACATGAAAGGAGGTCCGCATGCCAGACCAGAAAACCTCAGACCAGCATGAGCATCAGCGCATCCAGGTGAGCAGCCGCTGCGCAGACTGCGGTGCTGAACTAGCCAACCAGACATTCAATCGCGCGGACGTGGAGCAGCAGAAGATGACGGAGCTGCCAGACCGCGAGGCGATGTCGCTGGTGAATGCCAACCTGGCGATACCTATCAATATCGCCGCCGCGCTGAACGTCCTGTCTGATGGCTCCATCGCCCAGGCCGGAGCGCTGCAGCAGGCGCCAATCGGCCAGCTGACGTAGCCGGCAGCCGCTGGCAATAAGCCCGAGGCGTTAGAAGAAAGGAGAACTACCAATGGCTAAAAACGGAAACAACATGCAGCAGCATGAGCACAGCCGCGTTCAGGTACGCAGCGTGTGCGCGGACTGCGGCGCGGAGCTGGGCAACGCTACGTTCAACAAAGCGGACATCGAGCAGCAGCACATGACGGAGCTCCCTGATCGGGAGGCCATGTCGCTGGTCAATGCCGACATCGCGGCGCCCATCAACGCCGCCCTCGCCCTGAACGTCCTTTCGGATGGTTCGGTGGCGCAGGCAGTCGCTACGCAGTACGCGCCAATCACCCAAGCCACCTAGCTACCTGCTGACCAGGCTGGTCCTCCAGCCTGGTCAGCACGGGCGCGGCACTTGCCGGTTGGCATTCAAAGGAGGAGCCCAAATGCCCTTTGGACGAAAACGCAAGCAGCGCCAATCCAACCAGGAGCTCGCACCCGAGCAGGAAACAATCACCGAGGAGGCCATCCTCGAACTGCCGGATCGCGAGCTCATGAGTGTCCTTCCTACTGTGGGTTGGCTGGGCGGAGGATTGCTGAGTGGGGCGCCACTGCAAAGCAGCGGCGCTGCGGCCACACCGGACAGCCCGCCGGTCGAGGCGACCCCATAGGACGAAAATCGCGAGCAGAAGCGCAAAGGACGGGTTCGAGCGAACGCTCGGCCCGTCCTTTGCTTTGTGCAGTGACAAAACATGGCAGACGTATCACCAGTAGACTCGCCCCCCGCGCAGGCCGGCGCCGATGGCCGGGTTACGGAACCCGTTCGTACGCCCACCGGCGGCGAGGGCCGCGCCGCTGTCCGGGCGCCGCAACAGCCGGTTGGGCATCCCGGGCCGGTCCCAATTCCCGAGCGTCCAAAGCTTGCGCCAGGGGTGAGGCTCGCGGGTCAGTACCAGGAGAGCGCCTACACGGACCCTCCGTGGCTGATTGAACGTGGGGACGCGGGCTATGTGCACATCACGCCGTTGATCTATCGCGTCGCCGAGTTGTGCACCGGCGAGAACACCTACGACGACATCGCTCGCAAGCTCACCGAGGCTGGCACGCCCGTGCAGCCGCAGACCATCCAACGGTTGGTCGGACAGCTGCTGATCCCGCGTGGTTTGGTCGTCGCAGCCGACGGATCTGTTGCTCAAACCTCGGCTGCTGGCCGCGGACTGACCCGCATCAACATTCGCACCAGAGAAATCCGGCCCGAGACGATTGAGCGCTTCACGAGGATCTTGCGCTGGTTTTACTGGCCGCCTGTCGCAGCCATCGTCCTACTGGCCGCGGCGGCCGCCGAAGGCTGGCTGTATTTCGTCCACGGCATCGCCGGCGGCCTGCGAGACGCGCTCAACTACCCGGGGCTGACGCTGGTCATCATGCTCTTCGTCATTGTGGCCGCGGCCTTCCACGAGCTCGGCCACGCGGCGGCGATGCATTACGCCGGCAGCAGCGTCAACGGCATGGGCGCCGGCGTCTACATGGTTTATCCGGTGTTCTACACCGACGTGACCAACAACTATCGCTTGGGCCGGTGGCCTCGGCTGCGGACCGACCTGGGCGGCTTCTATTTCAACCTCATCTTCGTTGTGGCCGTCATGGGCGCCTACGCCCTGACGCGTCAGGAGTTCCTGCTGCTGGTGGTGCTCCTCATCAATTTCGAGATCATCCACCAGTTGCTGCCTTTCCTGCGGCTCGACGGTTACTGGGCGCTGGCGGACGCGACCGGCGTGCCTGACTTCCTGACGCAAATGGCCGCCTTCGTCCGCCGCATCGTGCCGGGGCTGCGCGGCCAGAAAATGCCCGAGCTGAAATGGTGGGGCAAGGCCATTTTCGCCAGCTACATCCTCATCAGCCTGCCCTTGATGGGCTTCCTGCTGTTCGTCCTTGTGCGGGCCGCGCCGCGCGCCTTTGCCACCGCCTACCAATCAGCGCTGAACCAAGCGCACGGCTACGCCTTGGCCCAAGCTCACGGCGACATCCTCGGCATGGTCAGCGCGGTGGGGCAAATCCTGCTGCTGGCTATCCCGACGCTGGGCTTGGCCTATACCCTCACGCTGCTGCTGATCAAGCTCTCCCGAGGGATCTGGCGCTGGAGCGCGCCCTCGTGGCCGCGGCGGGCAGCCGGCGGCGTGCTCAGCGTCGGAATCGCCGCGCTGCTCGTGTGGCTGTGGATGCCGGCACGGCCCTCGTCCGCCAGCCCCCGGCCGCAAGCCGGACCCGCCTACGCGGCGGCCAGCTCAGACTTCCGACCGATCGGACAGCAGGACCAGGGCACCGTTCCCGAGGCCGTCGCGGCGTTGCCCTGGGATGCATCCACGACCAACGCCGTCGGCGCCGGGGTTACGACCGCGCCCTCGGCAGTCGCTCCGGCCAGCGTGGCTGCCGTGCCCAGCTCAGTTCCGACAAGCAGCGCCGCACCACAGCCGAGTGGCAACGCCGTACCGCAGCCGGACAGCAGCGTGCCGGCCCCGTCAGCTGTGCCCGCCACAGCCTGCGTGGCTGGGGCTGCCGGTTGCGCCGCTGCACCGCTGCCGACGGCAACTGCTGCCGGCGCTGTCCTGGTGGCGCCGGCGCCCACCGGTACAGCAGCCGCCGCCAGCGGCGCACCCGCGGCCACGGGCACGACTTCACCGGCGCCCACGGCCACACCATGAAG
>JANWJO010000126.1 GCA_025449435.1 Chloroflexota bacterium
CAGCGACCAGGTAGCAATGAGCAAGCACAGCCGCTTCCGTTGCTCCTCGCCCGTGGCGCACGTGGCAACGAAAGGAAAGCTGGCGAATGACGGCCGTATTAAGTAGCGTCTTTCTCGTGGTCTCGTCATTTCTGGCCTCGAGCGTAGAAATGGTCGAGGCGCTCACCATTGTGCTGGCGCTGGGGGTGACGCGCGGCTGGCGTTCCACCAACATCGGCGTGCTGGCCGCCTTGGTGGCGCTCGCTGTGACCGTGGCCGTGTTTGGTCCGGCCCTGGTGTTGCTGCCCTTGCCTATACTCAAAGTCGTCGTGGGGTCGGTGTTGCTGGTGTTCGGCGTGCAGTGGCTGCGCAAGGCGCTGCTGCGCTCCAGCGGCTTCAAGGCGCTGCACGACGAAGACGCCATTTATCAGAAGCAACTCGAGGCTGCCCGAACTGCCGGGCAGGAGCAGCGCGCTGGTGTCGACTGGTATGCCTTCACCTTGAGTTTTAAGGGCGTGTTCCTGGAAGGGCTGGAAGTTGCCTTCATCGTGCTCACCTTCGGCAGCACGGCCCAGAACATTCCGCTGGCGGCGCTCGGTGCGGCGGTAGCCATAGTGCTGGTAGGGGTGGTTGGCGTGGCCATACACCAGCCGCTGGCGCGCGTACCGGAGAACACGCTCAAATACGCTGTGGGTTTGTTGCTGACCACCTTTGGCACGTTCTGGGCTGCGGAAGGTGTTGGCGTGCAGTGGCCAGGGCCTATCGCCGATATCGCCATCCCATTCATCCTGCTGTTCTTCGCGCTGGTGTCGTTTGGCACAGTGGCGTTCCTGCGCCGCCAGCACGACGCGCCAGCTGCTGTTGTCGCAGCAGCCAGCCACTAAAAACGGGAGAAGCGCAACATGAACTGGCTCAAGAACTTCGGTGCGTTCTGGTACGACTTCATCGTGGGTGACGATTGGACCGTTGCCGCCGGTGTGGTAGTGACGCTCATCGTGCTGTTTGTGCTGTTGAGTGCCGGCGTGAGTAGCGCATCGCTGTTCTGGCTGCTGCCCGTCGTGGTAGTGGCGCTCTTGTTCAACTCCGTGCGGCGCGTCGCCAGCGGTCAGTAGCTAGCTCGGCAGAGGAGCACGCGGTGGCTGGGGATCGCCTTCTCATCTCAGGTGGCGCGGTGCATGGCGCGGTGCGCACGTGGCCAGCGGGCTGGCTGGTGGTGGACGATGGCCGTATCGCCCTGATGGGTCCGGGCGAACCACCGGAGTTCGCCAGCGGCACCATCGCACGCCACGTGATAACCACCGGCTGCGACATGCTGCCTGGTTTTATCGACCTGCACGTCCACGGCGCCGTCGACCACGAAGCCATGGATGCCTCGGGCGAAGGTCTGTTGGCTATGGCCCGCTTCTACGCCCAGCACGGCGTCACTAGCTTCCTCCCCACCACCTGGACCGGATCGCGGGAACGCACCGACGCCGCCGTGGCCACGATCGCCGCCCACACCGAGCCCGTCGCAGGCGGCGCCACTATCGTTGGCGCGCACCTGGAGGGGCCGTACCTCAACCCACAGCGCTGGGGCGCTCAAGACCCGCGCTACATCCGCCGAGCCGATCGAGATGAGGCATTGCGCTGGCTCGATACCGGCGTGGTGCGCCTGCTGGCGCTGGCGCCAGAGTATCCGGAAAGCCTGTGGCTCATCGCTGAGTGTGTGCGCCGCGGCGTAACAGTATCAGCGGCGCACACCGCCGCCACGTACGACGACATGCTGCGGGCAGCCGAGCTGGGCTTGCGGCAGGCGACCCATACGTTCAACGCCATGAACGGGCTGCACCACCGGGATCCTGGGACGGTTGGGGCCGCCTTCACCTTGCCGGACGTCGCGTGTGAGCTCATCGCCGACGGCATTCACGTCCACCCGGCCGTGATGCGGGTGCTGCTCGATGTCAAAGGAGTACACGGCGTCATCCTGGTCAGTGACGCCATCCGCGCTGCCGGCATGCCGGAAGGCGACTACCCGATCAACGACCAGGTGGTACACGTCAAGGATGGCTCCGTGCGCTTTGCCGATGGCACGCTCGCCGGCAGTATCCTGACGCTGGATGTAGCGCTGCGTAACGTGCTCCATGCAACCCAACGTCCCCTGTCGGCACTCTGGCCAGTGAGCAGCCTGAACGCGGCTCGGGCCATTGGGCTGTCGTCGCGCACCGGCAGTCTGGAGGTGGGCAAAGACGCCGACCTCGTCGTGCTCGATGCGCACGGCGACGTGTGCCTCACTGTAGCCAGGGGCCAGGTGGTATACGAGCGCGGTTAGGCGCTTGCGCCCAACAATCTCGCTGCCTGCACGCTGCTACCCCTGTGCCGTACGCTGAGATGAGCGTTGTGCGGGCGGCCGTAGGCCGGTGCTGTTGAGCCGGGGCACCCACCACGGGACGGGGTTGATTCACAGGTGGCTGTAACAGAGGAGCACACACCGGCTGGCACAGCGAGCGGCGTGCGTGGGTCGCAGCGCTGGCTCACCATCGGGCTCACGCTCACGGTCACCTTTACTGCGCTGGAGGCCATTTCGGTCGCGACCGCTCTACCGGCCACGCTGCGGGACATCGGCGGGTTGCCCTTCTACGGCTGGGCGTTCAGCGCCTTCATGCTCACCAATCTCATTGGCCTTACCTTCTCTGGCGACGAGGCCGACCGCCGCGGCCCGGCCATGCCGTTCATGGCCGGCGTGGTGCTGTTCACCACCGGTCTGCTGATTGGCGGCTTCGCGCCATCGATGCCGGTGGTGGTGCTCGGGCGCGCCGTGCAAGGGTTGGGAGCTGGGATGATCGGCTCGGTGTCCTACGTCGCCGTAGGGCGGGGCTACCCAGAGGCCGACAAACCGCGCATGCTCGCCGTGCTGGCCACGGCCTGGGTGGTGCCAGGGCTCATCGGCCCAGTGGTTGCTGGGTTGGTGGCGGCGCAGTTTGGCTGGCGCTGGATTTTCCTCGGGCTCGCGCCGCTGCCGCCGCTGGCCATGCTGCTGGCGCTGCCCAGCCTCCGGCAGCTCGATCATCCCGCCACCGGGCGTATGCAATGGACGCGTACCGCGATCGCCGCGCAACTGACCATCGGAACGGCCCTGGCGTTAGCGGCGCTGGCGCAATCCTCGCTGCTCGTGGGGTTGGCGTTGCTCGTGACCGGCGCAGTGATTGGCGTACCGGCGCTGCGGCGGTTACTCCCCGCCGGCACCGTGCGCCTCGCCTGGGGCCTGCCCGCCAGCATCGCCACGGCGGCACTGCTCAACCTGGCGTTCTTTGGCGTCGACGCCTTCGTACCACTCACGCTCACGGCAATCCGTGGCCAGACCTTGACGCAGGCCGGCCTGCCGCTCACCTCAGCAACCGTCGGTTGGACGGCTGGCGCCTGGGTGCAAGCCCGCCTGGCATCGCGCGGTGTGCGTGGCTCGATGGTGATCGCTGGCGTCGCACTCATGGCGATCGGTGTGGGTGGGGTTCTCGCGGTGCTGCTGCCCGGTACGCCGGTCTGGCTGGCCATCCTGGCGTGGGGTGTGGCCGGCGTGGGCATGGGGTTAGGTTTCTCCACACTGTCGCTGGTCGTGCTGGAGACGGCAGAGCAGAATCAAGTAGGGGCGGCGTCGGCGTCGCTCCAACTGGCCAACGTGCTCGGTGGCGCCATCGGCACTGGCGGCGGCGGTGTGCTAGTGGGGCGCGGCAGTGGGACCAACCAAGCTGTGACCTTGGCGCCTGCAATCCTGGCGCAATGTGTGCTCATGCTCATGGCCCTCGCCCTCGCGGTGCTCTCGGCAGCACGCATGCGCCGTCGGTAGCTAGATGTGGCCGAGTAGGGCCAACGCGGCGTGAGCGAGTCCGGCCTCTTCATTGGCAGGCACGATCCATACCTGGACCTTGGCCGAGGAGGAGCTAATGCACACTTCGCCACCGGCTGCCGTGTTGGCGGCGTCATCCAGCGAGATGCCCAGCACGTCGAGATCGCTACAGATGCGCGCACGCATGCCGGCGCTGTACTCGCCGATGCCTCCAGTGAACGCCAGTGCATCCAGCCCGCCCAGCGCGGCAGTATAGGCGCCGATGTACTTCTTGACCCGGTAGGCGAACAGCGCGCAAGCCAGTTCGGCGCCCGCATCGCCAACCTGTGCCGCTTGCTCAATGCTGCGCATATCGCTCGTGATGCCTGAGAGCCCGAGTAAGCCGCTCTCGTGTTGCAAGATGTGATCGAGTTGATCGTGGCGGAAGCCGTGGCTGAGTAAGTACAGCACGATGCCAGGGTCGAGGTCGCCGCTGCGCGTGCCCATGACGAGGCCCTCTAGTGGCGTCATCCCCATGCTGGTATCCACACTCTGCCCATCGCGGATAGCAGCCAGGCTCGACCCGTTACCGAGATGGCAGGTGATCAGGCGTGTACCGGTCGCGGCGACACCAAGGTGATACAACAAGCGCTGCGCGCAATGTTCGTGGGAAAAGCCGTGAAAACCGAACCGGCGGATGCCGAGGCCGGTTCGCAACTGGTCCGGCAGGGCGTAGGTATACGCCACCGGTGGCAGCGTGTGATGAAAGGCAGTGTCGAAGCACAGGATGTGCATAGCGGTGGGAAGCGTGGTGTGAGCGGCGTCGATGGCGTCAAGAGCTGGCCCATTATGGAGGGGAGCGAGTTCGCGCAATGCGTCCACTTCCTGGAGGACCTGCGCGGTGAGCCGTACCGGAGCTTGCCAGCGTGCACCACCGTGTACCACACGGTGGGCAACGGCGGTTATGGAGGCGCCTGGTGGTGCAATCGTCAACAACTGCGCCAGGAGCGTGGTGGTAGCGGTACCTACGCGATCTCCTTGTTCCGGCAGGACCAGTGTGCCGGAAGCTCGCTGACCAGGGGTCCACTTCACTTGCCATCGAGGGGCTTCCACGAGTAACGCGTCGACCGATGCCTGCGCCACCTCCGTAAGGGTGCCTGGTGGGCCTTCGGTGTACACGCGCGCTTTGATGCTGCTGCTGCCGGTGTTGAGTGCCAGCAGCATGCTTGAGGACGTCACGAGTGATGCCAGCTCCAGCCTGTAACTTCAGGCAGGTCGACGCCGTGCTCGCGGATGTAGGCGTGGTGCTCGTCCAGCTTACTCAAACAGTAGGTGATCAGCGTGTCGCGGTTGCGCTCCACGCTGGGGTTGCCGCGGGCTGCGCTCGCCACTCGCATAGCCAGGTGATAGCGGCTGGTTTCATTGCGAACTTGCATATCGAAGGGCGTCGTGGTGGTGCCCGATTCGGTATAGCCGGCAATCTGCACGCGCGCAGCTCCCGGGCGGTCAAACAGGAGGAGCTTTACCGTGGCGGGATAGCCGTGAAACGAGAAGATAACCGGGCGATCCTCGGTAAACACTTCCTGGAAGGTCGCATCGTCGGGCGCGTGTGGGTACTGGCTACGATCCCCCAGCACGTTGAGTTCTCCCACATTGACATAACGAAGGTTCAAGTCGGGCAAGAACTGGCGCAGGAGGCCGGCAGCGGCGAGCGTCTCCAACGTGGGGTGGTCGCCGGCGGCGGCGAGCACCACGTCAGGGCGCTGGACGTTCCCGTTGGACGCCCAGTGCCAGATGGCCATGCCGGTGCGTGCCTGGGCGAGCGCTTCGCCGAGTGACACCCACTGCGGCAGCGCCTGCTGATCCGCCACCACGACGTTGATGCGATCGGTGCTTTGTAAGCATTCGTGCATCGTCACCAGGAGGCTACTCGCATCGGCGGGAAGGAACACGCGGATAAAGCGCTGCTCGCGCCCTTTACTCAGCAAGTTATGGAGGAATCCCGGGTTTTGGTGGGACAGGCCGTTGTGATCTTGCCGCCACCCAGTACTCGAGAGGAGATAATTCAAAGAGGGGAGGGGTGGGCGCCAGGAGAGCGACCAGGATTGCTCGATAAATTTCGCGTACTGGCTCACCATGCTGTCGACAATGGGGAGGAATGCTTCATACGAGGGAAACAGCCCGTGACGGCCGGTGAGCACGTAGCCTTGGAGCCAGCCTTGGCAAGTGTGCTCGCTGAGCATCTCCAGCACGCGCCCGCCTGGCCCCACCGCCTCGTCGTGTGCGCCGGTGGGCCACTCATACTCCCGGTGCGTGGCCTCCAGCACGGCGCCCAGCCGGTTGCTTTCGAGTTCATCGGGCGACACGATGCGAAAGTTGTGCGCGTGGTCGTTGAGCCGGAACACCTCACGCAATAGCGTGCCTAGCACGCCTGTCGAGGACGTGATGTTCGCGCCGCGCTTGTCGAGCTCGACCTCAGGCGCACAACTTGCCAGCGGAGGAAAGACGAGGGGTTGGCGGATATTGCCGCCATAGGCATGGGGATTCTGACCGATGCGGCGGTTCCCTGCTGGCACATACGCGAGCAAGCTGGTTTGCAACGCACCACTGGCATCGAAGAAACGCTCCGGCTGATAGCTGCGCAACCACGCTTCGAGCAGCGCCAGCGATGCCGGGTTGGTGCGGGCGTCTTTTACCGGCACCTGGTGCGAGCGATAGGTGCCCGTGATCGGTATGCCGTTGGACTCGGCAATGCCGGTCCAGCCTTTGGGCGAGCGGAGGATGAGTACGGGCCAGCGCGGACAGGGCTCAGGTGAACCGGCGCGCGCAGCTGCCTGGATCCGCAAGATGTGGCCAAACGCTTGTTCGAGCGCACTCGCCATTGCCTCGTGAGCAGCCGGCTCGGCGCTCGTGCCGGTGGTGACGAACAGGGGTAGATAGCCATAGCCGGTGAACAGGGCAGCGAGGTCAGCGTCGGACATGCTGCCGTATATCGTGCGCGACGCGATCTTGTAGTCGTTGAGGTGCACGATAGGCAGCACCGCGCCGTCGCTGGCCGGGTTTAGGTATTTGGTGCTGTGCCACGCGGTGGCAGTGGGGCCGGTTTCGGCTTCGCCATCGCCCACGATGCACGTGACCAGCAGGTTGGGATTATCGAAGGCAGCACCAAATGCCGTGGCAAGGGCATAGCCAAGCTCACCGCCTTCGTGAATGCAGCCAGGTGTTCCCGGGTTGAGGTGGCTCGGAAATCCGCCAGGCCAGCAAAAGCGTTGGATCAGGGAGCGAGCACCAGCCTGCGTACGCGGCGTGTGCAAGCCGAATTCCTCGAGCGTCCCTTCGAGAAATAAGTGGGCGAGCACGGCCGCGTGGCCGTGCCCGGGACCAACGATCAGCAGCGTTTGTGCATCGGGATGCCGGCTGAGTAGCAGGTTGAGATGTGTGTAGATGAAGTTGATGCCCGGCGCAGTACCCCAGTGGCCCAGCAGCGCCTCTTTGATGTCGGCAGGTTGAAGCGGGCGTTCGAGCAAACAGTTGTCTTTGAGGTAGATTTGGGCGGCCGAGAGGAAGTTGGTCAGGGCAAAGGTGTTGGTAGCCCAGGTGAGTTCTGGCTCCGCGAGCACCGGCTGGACCCCGCTTCTAGGATGAGACGCGCTGGCATCCGTTGCTGGCATGCTGTTCAGCCTTTCAGCGGCGTGCCCGCAGTGCTACCGCAGCTTCCGTGTTGCGTCGGTCACGATAAGCACAGGTGTGCTGGCATGATGGAGCACACCGTGCGCCGTGCCGCCTAGCACCAAGCCACCCAGGCCGGTGCGGCCGTGGCTACCCATCGCGATCCAGCCTGCGCCCAGTTCTTGCTGCACACTGAGGATGCTGTCGATCGGCCGGCCGGTGACGGCGTGCACGCTCACATCGAGCCCTTGGGCTCGCAACGGATCGGCGATGGTCGTAAGTTCGTTTTGGGCA
>JANWJO010000127.1 GCA_025449435.1 Chloroflexota bacterium
GGGAGTAGAGGTCGCACCCCCATCCCCATCCCGTCCCCCGATCTCCCGGGGGAAGGGAGCCGTACGAAGGTTGCGTACTTCCGGCAGCTCGTCCCCCCCGCCAGGGGGGACTACAGGGGGGTTGTGCCTTCTCGCCCCCGATCTCCCGGGGGAAGGGAGCAGGCACGCTCGCGCGCTACAATCCCGGCAAAGAGCCGGGAGGAATGCCGTGGTGAGCCCGCATCGGCGGATGCTGTTTCCTGTGTACATCCCCACTACGCTGCTGTCGTTCGCTCAGGGTTTGACGGTGTACACCCTCCCGCTGTATGCCAAGCAACTGGTACACAATGTGGCGCTGGTGGGCTTGATCGTGGCGGCGTCGGGCATTGGCACCTTGCTGGCTGATGTGCCGGTGGGCATGTTCCTGAGCCGGTTGGGGCTGCGCCGCGCCATGCTGATTGGGTCGGGGGCGGCGGGGATTGCTTCCCTGGGCGTGTCGCTGGTGCAAGGCTTGCCGCTGGTGGCGCTGTTGCCGTTGCTGCTGCTACTGCGTATGGCGGCCGGCAGCGGGTCGGCGTTATGGTCGATCTCGCGCATGGCATATGTGACGGGCGCCGTGGCGCCGGCGCAGCGCGGGCGCGTGCTCTCGACCTTTGGCGGAGTGAACCGCGCGGGCACGTTTGCCGGGCCGGTGATCGGCGGGTTGGTAGCGGAGTGGCAGGGGCTGGCGTCGCCGTTTTTTGTGGCGGGCATCGTGAGCCTGCTGGCGGCATACATGGCCACGCGCGGCATGGCCGAGGTGGATGCTGCCAAGCCCTCACCGGGGCGCCAGATCCGCTGGCATATGGTGGGAGCGCTGGCAGTCCGGCACCGCCAGGAATTGGCGACGGCGGGTTCTGCACAGGTGTTTGCCCAGGTGATTCGCGCTGGCCGCCAGTTGATCGTGCCGCTGTACGCCTCATCGACACTGGGGCTGGGCGTGGGGGTCATCGGGGTGATCGGCAGCATCTCGGCCGCGATCGACATGCTGATGTTCCTACCTGCCGGCTTGGTCATGGACCGTTTTGGTCGCAAGTTCGCATCGGTGCCGTCGTTCTTGCTACTGTCAGCAGGGATGGCGTTAATCCCGTTTACCAACAGCGCGGCGACGCTGATCGCGGTGACGGCGTTGATGGGGTTCGGCAACGGCATCGGGTCGGGCTCGATGATGACGCTGGGCACGGACCTGGCGCCGCGCGAGTCGCTCGGTGAGTTTCTGGGGTTATGGCGGCTCATGGGCGATACGGGCAGCTCGGCCGGCCCGATGATTGTGGGTGAAGTGGCGTTGCTGGTGGGCCTCAATGCCGCGGCAATTGTGCTAGCTGGGGTCGGCGTGCTGTCGGCGCTGACGCTGGTGTTTTTTGTGCAAGAGACCTTGCATTTGCATCAGCGCCAGGTGGCAGCGGCACCCGAAGCTCCCAAACCAGCCACGTAGGGACCGGCGGGCGAGCCACTCGCCCGGTTTGAGGGATCGGGGCGGCGCAGTGTTCCCGTACACCTAACGCTGCGCACCAACTGGGAGGAATGGTGATGTCGAACGGACGCGGCTTTATCATCGATGAAGGCGGCCAGCGCCAGCGCTACAGGGGCCTGCGCATCGTGGCCTCCGCGGTCACCCTGCTCATCGTTGGGGGAGTGATAGCGCTGATCACGCACCGCGGACCCTTCTCGAGCGCCATCACCCCGCCGGCAACCGGCACGCCCGATTTTGCAGTGCCGACCGTCGCTATTCCGACCATCTTGGACTCACTGTCTAGTTCGTCAGATATCGTGCTGGCACAGGAACTCAAGCCCTACGAGGACACTGCGCAAGGGCCCTCCCTGGATGATGCGGCCACCATTTGCCCCGCCTTGCCGGAGTGGTCATTGGTGATGAGATCACCAACTTCCTATCGGGGCCGCTGCGTGTTCCTGGATGGCTTTGTGCAGTTTGCCAGCGGGCCGGACATCGAATTCCGGCTCAACGCGACGGACCAGGGCCAGACCACCGCCCCGCTGTGGATACGCTTCGAGCCGGCGTCGGGCATCTCGACGTTTTGGGGCAAAGCCGACACCGCGCGGGACATCAATGTGCTGGGCACCCTGCAAGGGGTGAAGAACGGCCTGCCGTATATCGATGCGCAAGAGGTGTATTACTACGATAAGTAGACAACCTCACCCCCCGCCCCTCCCCTGAAGAGGGAGGGGAGCAGATACGAGGGACGAAACGCACTCTCTTCCAGCGGCTCGGTCCCCCCGCCAGGGGGGACGACAGGGGGTTGTGCCTTTCGCAGCCCCATCCCCATCCCTTCCCCGGTCCCCGGGAAAGGGTGCAGGTACGACAGGGGGGTTGTGCCTACTACTGCTTGGCGCCTTGGTCGATCCAGGCTTTGACAGTGGCGATTTCGTCGGCGCTGAGCGGCGGCTGGCCGCGCGGCATGCGTGCGCCGGTGGGTGGCTTAGCCTGGCTAATCTTGAGGTAGAGGTAGCTACTCGCAGAGTCGCCTGGCTTGACACGCATCAAGGCTTTGTCCTCGACGGCGGGCACATTCACGATGCTGGCGTACACCTTGCCGGGTTGCATCATCATGCCTTGCGCTGGCGGGTGGCAGCCGCCGCAGGCGCCCACGAACATAGCTTCGATGGTGGCAAAAGCCACCGGCTGCCCGCTCGGCGTGGCAGTGGGGGTTGGCCCAGTGGTGGGCGTGGGGTGAGGCGTGAGCGTGAAGGTGGCTTGCGCGGTCTTGGCGGCATCGGGCGGCACGAACGACACGGAGGCCGTGGTCACAGCGGCGCTCGACGCCGTGGTGGCGGCAGCCGTGGTGGGGGCAGCGCTACTGGCAATTGCTGAACTGGTGCTGGTGGCAGTGGTGGGTTGCGCCGCTGCCGTGACTGGCGGCGCCGATGCGGTGGTGCCGCCGGCAGCGGCACCACCGCCACAAGCAGCGAGGGCCACGATGGTGAGCAGCACGCCTGCCCAGTGACGGGCGGGGCGCCCGCTGTGCCATGTGAACTGCATCCGGGAAGTTCCTCTCCAGTTGCGAGCACGCAAAACGGCACTCGCCTAACGGCGCTGCCGTGCGATGCAGTGTTCCGGCCCAATCCTTACTGGAAGATTATTAAACCGGGGGAGATTCGGTAAAGAAACGGGGGAATCCAGTGGCGTGCCGCGGGCTAGGTGCGGCCGGGCTCGGGGTAGCGACCGAGGATGCGCCCGCGTGACAGGTCATAGGGCGACAGGCGCACGAGCACGCCGTCGCCAGGGGACAGCCGCACCAGCCGCAGGCGAGCTTTGGGGTCGAGAGCAGCGAGCACGCTGTGGCCGTTACTCAGGGCCACGCGATACATGGCGGACGGGAGCACGGCGGCCACGACACCGGTGACATCGACCTCTGGTTCAGCAGCCAACTGTGCCATACTCCTCCGGTTAGAATAATAGCGGAGACGGCGCGCGCACTGGCAAGCGGGGGAAGCGGCATGGTGCAGGTCGCGGCGTACCCCGGCGCCTCTCTGGTGGGCACGTCGATCGGCCCCTACCGTCTGGATGCCTATATCGGGCACGGCGGCATGTCGAGCGTGTACCGCGCGACACAGACGGGCTTGAACCGCCAGGTGGCGGTGAAGCTACTGCCATCGAGCTTAGCCGCTGATCGCGCGGTGGTGCAGCAGTTTTTGCAGGAGGCGCGAGCCGCGGCCGCACTACAGCACCCCAATATCATTGCGATTTATGATTCGGGGCAGGCCAGCGGCTTTTATTACATCACCATGCGTTATGTGGAAGGTCTGCCGCTCAGCCAGGTCGTGCCGGCTGGCGGCATGCCGGTGGCCAGGGTCGTGGAGATCGTGCAGCAACTGGCGTCGGCGCTGGATTACGCCCACCGTAGCGGCATCATCCACCGCGATGTGAGTGGCGGCAACGTGATGCTGGAAGCCGGCGACCACGTGACGTTGATGGATTTTGGCATCGCCCAAGCTGGTGTACCAGTGCAGCCGGCGGGCAGCGCCATGGGCACGCTGGAGTATCTGGCGCCCGAGCAGGCGCGCGGCGGCGTGGCCACCGTGGCATCGGAAGTGTATGCGCTGGGCGTGCTTACCTATGAGTTGCTCACAGGGCGGCTGCCGTTTGAAGCGCACAGCGACCAGCAACTCTTGATGCAGCACGTGCGGGCGCAGCCGGCGCCAGTGCGCACCCACCGTCCAGACATGCCGGGTCCGGTGGATGACGCCATTATGCGCTGCCTGGCTAAGCGACCGGCGGACCGCTATGCCAGCGCTGGCGCGTTTGCTGCGGTACTCAGCGCTGCGCTGGCAGACGCGCAGCGCCGCACCCAGGAATTGCCGGTGGTGCCACCGCTGCTGCCACGCACGCGTGAACTCTCAGCACCGACCACCGTGCGCGCTCCGGCTAAGGCTGCCACCGCGCCACAGCGGCGCTACCGCACCTCCCACAAACTGCGCTGGGTGGCCTTTGTGGTGGTGGTCGCCGTAGCGGCGGCAGTGGCGCGTGTGACCCTGTTTAGCAATACTCCGGCGAGTGGGCTGGCGCCGGCCGCCACGCCCACCAGCGCCCCATCGCCCACCGTGCAAGCAGTGGTGCAGGTGCAGGTCCCGTTCCTGCCAGCACTGACTCAGCCCGACGCCAGCCCCACACCAATCCCCGCGGCAGCACCAGCGGCCACAGCGCGCCCGCTGGCCAGTGCCACACCGCGCGCCACCGCCACGCCCATCGTGCCACCACAGCCCGCCAGCGCATCAGACGCGGTGCAGGGGTATTATGACGCGCTGTACCGGGCCATCACCACCAAGAATGTGCAACAGTATCAACTCGCCTACGACTACTTGAGCAGCTATGCGCAGGCACAATTACCGTTCGACAGTTTTGTACACCAGTACAATCAGGATAGCGGTATTGCCTGGCATTGGGACACGCCAACGTACACGCCGGATAAGACCAACGCCACGGTCCCGGTGGACCTGACCGAATTCCGCAAGGCTGGCAACGTGAAAATCAGCTTTGAGTGGCGTGTGATCCACGTAGCCGATGGCTGGCACCTCGAGAGCATGGGGCCAGCACAACCGTAGCCTGCGCCGCATTCTTGCACTCCCTATCATAGGCCCGGCGGCCAATGAGGCTGCTGGAGGAGCAGCCGTGGCATTCCCGACGAGCCGCATCAGTGTGCCTCCGCAATGGAAGCGACTGCTGTGGCCACAGCACACCGGTAGCGCTACCGATTTCAACATTCAGTTGCTGTATCACGACGTGCTGTGGTCGAGCTTGCTCAGCGGCATCATCAACACGTTCCTATCGGTGTTTTTGCTGCGCCTGGGCGGCACGGCGTTTCAGGTGAGCCTGCTGGTGGCGCTGCCATCCATCGGCGGCGTGTTCTTTTCGCTGCGCGCGGCACGCTACGTGTCGCAGCACCGGCAAACGCTCACCATCGTGATCATTCCATCGCTGCTGTTCCGCGTGGGGTATCCGCTGCTAGCGTTTGCGCCGTTGCTGGGTTCGTCGGTAGGCACCTGGTTTTTTGTGGCAGTGATCGCCCTGACGGGGCTGCCGACGGTGCTGAGCAACATCGCGCTCACCTCGCAGTTGGGCGACGTGCTGCCGGTGGACCGGCGGGCACACGTGCTGAGCGTGCGCAACATGCTCAGTGGCGCCACGGCCACGCTGGCGGCGTTTGCCGGTGGCTGGCTGCTGAGCTTACTGCCGTTTCCGTTGAACTACCAGATGGTGTTCGTGGTGTCGTTTGTGCTGTCGTTGATCGGGCTGTATCACCGCAACCGGCTGTTACTGCCGCCACCGCCAGCGGAGCAGCAGGGCAAGCCACCGGCGCCGATCGTGGTAGGCAACGTGTTGCGGAGGCCGGCGTTCCGGCACTTGAGCATCGCGCTGGGGGTCTACCTGGCAGGGCTGTACTGGCCGCAGGCGCTGTTTTCAATCCTGCAAGTGAAGACACTGGAAGCGAGCGATGCCTGGATCGGCATCATCGGCACGGGAAGCGGGCTGGCTGCGACGCTGGCCTACCCGCTGTGGGGGCGCTTGCTGGGCAAAGGCAGGCTGCGCCAGATGATGGGCGTGGCGGCGTTTGGCCTGGCGCTGTTTCCCGGACTGGCTGGTATATCGCCGAACGTGGTGGTGTACCTGCTGGTGTCGATCTACGGCAACTTGTTTGGCGCCGGCGTGTCGACGGCGTTCACACAGGTGCTGATCGAGATGGGGCCGCCGGGAGAGCGCCCCACGCGCGTGGCGGTGTACAACACCATGGCGGGGGCGGCGGCGGTGGTGCTGCCACTGCTGGGGGCACTGGCCTACCAGTACATCGGCATCCAGTGGGCGTTGATCGTGTCGTCGGTGTTGCGGCTGGCGGGAGCAGCGCTGCTGACCACGACGCCGCCGTGGAAGCCGGACGAGGAGTAGAAAAAAAGGTCGCAACCCCATCCCCCGCCCTTCCCCGGTCCCCGGGGAAGGGTGCAGCTACGAGCCACGACGAGCGCGGCCTCTCCGGCGCAATGTCCCTCCCTTGGGGGGGACGAC
>JANWJO010000128.1 GCA_025449435.1 Chloroflexota bacterium
ACAATCATGGCTGAGCATGTGCAGCGGCGCGAGGTTGGGGCAGTGGGCGCGCGATTGATCAATCCGAACGGCACGATTGAGCACGCTGGTCTTGTTCTTGGCGTGAATGGAATCGCGCAGTCCGCTTTTCACAGTTTCCCTGCGGAGCACCCAGGGGTGAACCGTCAATTGCAGATGACCCGCAACTCTAGCGCGATCACGGGCGCCTGCCTGTTGACGCGGCGCGAAGTTTTTCAAGAGATCGGCGGATTCGACCAGACGCTCTCGGACAAATTCGCAGCGATCGATCTTTGTCTCAAAATGCGCCGGGCCGGTTATCTGATTGTTTACACTCCGCTTGCAAAGCTTTGTTGGGACGCTTCATCGGGCGACGACATCGACACGAGCAGCGCAGCGGTTATGCGCCAGCGCTGGTCTGACGTCTTAGAGCGAGATCCTTACTACAATCCGAATCTCTCTCGGGAGCGCGCAGACTTTTCGTTAGGCGACTGAGGTGCCGTTCGCCCGGTCGCCCGGAACCTCCGGGGCGGTGCCTTAAAGAAGCATCGAAGCCATTGACTCCAATCAGTTGGCTTTCAAAAGGCAATATTATTGCAGGTCGTACACTTCCACGAGACCAACCCCGGTGGTGTCGTTTACACCGCGCACAATCGCCGTGTAGTTGCCCGGTGGCAGGTCTGCTATGATCGCAGACTCCCTTCCGTCCCCGGGAGCATGCCGGCTGACTACAATATCGATTACCTGATTGCTGGTAATGATTCCGCCAATTACTGTACTCTGCCAGTTATCATTAGAGGCAATCAAAGCTCCTGTGGCATTGTGCAGTTCCAAGGTGGGATTAGCCAATGCACTGGGAATGTTGTATGGAGGTGCGCCGAGCTCAGGACCTATGGCGCGCACAATTACCCTCTTTGACTCAGTTCCTTGAACAATGAAACCTCCAATCATGACGTTATCGCCCGTCTGCACAAAGGAGCGCGTACTGATATTGCCGAGGATTGAAGCAGCCTCGGTGTTAAGATCGTATACTTCCACGAGAGCAACTCCGGTCATGTTATCCACGCCGCGCACGATCGCGGTGTAGTTCCCCGGTGACAGGTCTGCGATGATCGCAGATTCCCTTCCATCTGTGGGTGCATGTCCGCTGTCGCGAATCTCACCGACTTGATTACTGGTGATGATCCCGCCGATCATCGTAGTCTGCCAGTTATCATTAGAGGCAATCAAAGCTCCAGTGCCGTTATGCAGCTCTAATGTCGGGTTAGTCAACGCATTGGGAATATTATATGGAGGTGCACCGAGCTCAGGGCCTATGGCGCGGATAATCACTCTCTTTGATTGACTCCCTTCAACAATGAACCCGCCAATCATCACCTTGTCACCCGTCTGCACAAAGGCGCGCGTACTGATGTTACCTAATTGCGACACGCTCGCGCAGTATCTTCCGCCAGTGCTGGTAACAATGTTCAAGGGACCGTATTGTCCGCCCCAGACGATCATTTCACTGCCGGTCCAGACGGCGGTGTGAGACGAGCGGCCAGTAGGCGCGTTAGTGGTGCTAGTGGCTGTCCAGCTGTCAGTGCCAGGACGGTATTTGCCGCCAGTATTTAAGAAGTGATCGTTGCCGTCAGAGAAATATCCGCCCCAGAGGATCATTTCATTGTTGGTCCATACTGCCGTATGTGTGGAGCGCGGAGCGGGTGCATCGGCAGTGCTAGTGAATGTCCAACTATTCGTGCCTGGATTGTACCTCCCGCCGGTATTCAAATAGTGATCACCAGCGTCGTAAAAATACCCGCCCCACACGATCATTTCAGCGCCGGTCCAGACTGCCGTGTGAGAATTCCGGCCAGAAGGCGCGTTGGTGGTGCTCGTTGCTATCCAGCCATTTGTTACCGGATTGTATCGGCCGCCGGTGTTCATACCGAGACCACTGCTGCTTACTCCACCCCACACGATCATTTCACTGCCGGTCCACACTGCCGTGTGATCATCTCGGCCAGATGGGCTGTTGATGATGCTAGTTGCCGTCCAACTGTTCGTGCCGGGATTGTACCTTCCGCCGGTATTCAGGTAGTGTTCGCTGCCATCATAAAAAAACCCGCCCCAGACGATCATTTCATTACCAGTCCAAACTGCCGTGTGAAGGTATCGTGGACCAGGGGCGTTAATGGTGCTGGTAGTTGTCCAGTTATTTGTGGCGGGATTGTATCTTCCGCCAGTGTTGAGATAGTCCGATTGGCCCGCGCCACCCCAGATGATCATTTCACTACCGGTCCACACCGCCGTGGGAAAGAAGCGAGCGTCGGGCGCGTTAGTGGTGCTGGTGGCTGTCCAATTGTCCGTGCTGGGATTGTATCTCCCGCCGCTATTCAAGTACGAGAAACCGGTCCCTACGCCGCCCCACACGATCATCTCACTGCCGGTCCAGACCGCGGTGTGAAACTCTCGGGAAACAGGTACGTTGATGTTGGTGGCTGTCCAACTTTTCGAGCTCGGATTGTATCTGCCGCCACTGTTCAAAAGGTTGTCGTTATCGGATCCACCCCAGATTATCATCTCATGGCCTGTCCACACTGCCGTGTGAAAACCCCGCGCAGTAGGCGCGTTAGCGGTGCTAGTAGCTGCCCAAGTATTCATGCTGGGATTGTATCTACCGCCAGTGTTCAAGTAGACTGGGCCATCACCACCCCAGATGATCATCTCGCTGCCGGTCCATACCGCCGTGTGATCGAATCGAAAGCCGGGCGCGTTCATGGTGCTGGTAGCTGTCCAGTCGTCCGTGTTGGGATTGTATCTTCCACCTGTGTTGCCACCGCCTCCTCCCCAGACGATCATTTCACTGCCGGTCCACACTGCTGTGTGACTGTCTCGCGCTGTGGGCGCGTTGGTGGTACTGGTGGCTGTCCAACTGTTCGAGCTAGGATTGTATCTTCCTCCTGTGTTTAGGCCCCCGACGACATTATTTTCTCCACCCCAGACGATCATCTTACCGCCAGCCCAGACTGCCGTATGACGGTCTCGCGCAGCAGGCGCATTGATAGTGCTAGTAGCCGTCCAACTGTCCGTATTGGGATTATATCTACCACCCGTGTTCAGACGATGTCCAAATCGATCATCTCCGCCCCAGATGATCATTTGATTGTCAGTCCACACTGCCGTGTGGCTTGATCGTGCAGAGGGAGCATTGGCGATGCTGGTGGCTATCCAACTATCAGTGCTGGGATTGTATTTCCCACCCGTGTTCAAAGGGAAATTTTCATCTTGGCCACCCCAGATAATCATTTCCATTCCAGTCCAAACTGCCGTATGGCCAGCCCGGGCAGCAGGCGCATTGGTCGTGCTGGTAGGTGTCCAGCTGTCTGTGCCAGGAGTATATTTGCCACCCATATTGGAAAGGATGGAGCCGCCCCACACAATCATTTCGCTGCCTGTCCAGATGGCTGTATGAGAGGATCGGGCATCCGGGGGTCCATTAGTGGCAGTCCAGGTATCTTCAACGCATCCGGCGCCCTCCGATATTGTGGGAAGCGTATAGTTCGAAGTCACTGCCGCCATGACCTTTGGTAACTGGTTTTCCACTCTGGCTCTCCAGGACTCCACTGGCTCCTTGGGCCATTCAACGGTAGCAAGGTTTAATTGCTCCTTGGTTTTCTTAACTACTGCAGTCGCGTAGTAACGGCTTTCATCTTCCTGCAATGGGCTTATCACTCCCGTTTTGATCTCTGTTACTGGCGCGCCTTGTGCAGCCGAGCCGCCTGCGCCAGAAGCCCCGGGCGAGCCGGGCATGCCTGCCGCTACAGCGCCGTCGCTCAATATTGCGGATAACTTGTGCACGGTTTCGTCCCATTCGCGGCTGTTTAACTTAACGTTGCGTGCTGAATCCTGCCGTTGTAGGGCGGGCGCTCCATCTGCCCGTTGTTTGTTCGGCAAGCGATGCGTTTGCCCTACAGCTTCGCCGCTGTCGCTTTTGGCGAATTCAATCTCCCTGTACGTTCCGCTGGTCTGTTTCATTTGCTCGACCGTGTTGTGCACTTGCAGGTCAGCCTCCGCACGCTGCTTTAGTTCACCGTGAATTCTTTGGTCGTGGGCATAAAGATTTGTTACCAGACGCTCTACGAGCGCGGGCCGGGCGACGCACTCAGCAACAACAGAGGGATCATTCCCGAGTGCTTCAAAGAGTTCGCGTAACACCTCGGGTTGTTTGGTGTGCTGCGCCATACGCTCCATTTCAGCCTGTAACTGCTCGGCAGTAATAGGCTGTTGCCAGTAATCCTCCAAAGCCTGTGAGCTGCGCAGATGATCTGCGACCTTCTTTTCCAGCTCTGCTTGAGACATCACGGCATTCAGCGACTGATTGGAATCGAGGCGATCATTTGGCAAGATGAGATGACGCCAGTAAACGTTCTCGATCGCTCGTTGATAGGATACGCGCTCTGCAAAGGTGATTCCGGCAGCTGCCGGATGGGAAACTCTTGCCGGCGTTTCGGCATGGAAGAAAGCCAACAAGGTCCCTGTTAGGATTGAACATGCCGCTCCGCAAACAAGAAGAACGATTAAGACACGCGCGGATCGAGTTGTGGACTTTTTTTTCATTAGAGTTTGGACTATTAATGCAGGTCGTACACCTCAACGAGACCTACCCCGGTCGTGTCGTTTACGCCGCGCACAATTGCGGTGTAGTTGCCCGGTGGCAGTTCCGCAATGATGGCCGACTCCCTTCCGTCCGCTGGCGCCCGCCCACTGGAAAGAATATCGCGCACTTGGCTGCTCGTGATGATCCCACCGATTATCGTCGTTCTCCAATTATCATTCGAGGCAATCAAAGCTCCCATGCCATCGTGCAGTTCCAAGGTGGGATTAGCCAATGCATTGGGAATATTATATGGAGGTGCACCGAGCTCAGGACCTATGGCACGAACAATCACTCTCTTTGCGGCCGTTCCTTGAACAATGAAACCGCCAATCATGACGTTGTCACCAGTCTGCACAAAGCTGCGAGTGCTGATATTGCCAAGAATGGAAATAGTGTTAGCGCTAAGATCATACACTTCCACGAGACCGACTCCAGCGGTGTTATTTACACCACTCACAATCGCGGTGTAATTTCCCGGTAGCAGATCTGCAATGATCGCCGACTCGAATGGATTGGCCGGAGCGTGTCCGCTGTTCTGGATATCGGTGACTTGGTTCCGTGTGATAACACCGCCGATTATCGTATGCTGCCAGTCATCATTGGAACCGATCACTGCTCCGGCCGCATTGTGTAGTTCCAATCTCGGGTTAGCCAATGCGTTGGGAATATTATAGGGAGGCGCGCCGAGCTCAGGGCCGATTGCACGAATAATGACTCTCTTTGGTCCGGTTCCTTGAACGATGAAGCCGCCAATCATCACGTTGTTGCCCGTCTGGACAAACGCGCGAGTACTGATGTTCCCTAGCTGCGCTGGAGGCCCGGGCGCGCAGTATCTTCCGCCAGTGCTGGTAGAAGTGTTGGAATAAAGTATTCCTCCCCAGATGATCATTTCGTTACCAGTCCATACTGCCGTGTGATGATATCGACCCTCCGGCGCGTCGACGGTACTGGTAGGTGTCCAGCTGTCCGTGCCGGGATCGTATCGCCCACCGGTGTTGAAATAATATCCCAATAAGTCGAAATCACCGTGACCTCCCCAGACGATCATTTCGCTACCGGTCCAAACCGCAGTGTGACCAGAACGAGCCGTGGGGGCATTAGT
>JANWJO010000129.1 GCA_025449435.1 Chloroflexota bacterium
AGTACGTCGGGCAGGGGCGCAAGCTTATCGACATCGCCGCCGACTTCCGCCTGCACGATCTTGCTACCTATGAGCAGTGGTATCAGGTGACGCACCCGGCCCCACAGTTGTTGCCGGCCGCCGTGTACGGCTTGCCGGAACTGCATAAGGCGCAGATCGCGCAAGCGGAACTGGTAGCGAACCCGGGCTGCTACCCCACTGGCGCCATCTTGGGCCTGGCGCCTGCCGTAGCGCATGGACTGATCCAGCCCGACGTAATCGTCGACGCCAAAAGCGGCGTTTCCGGAGCTGGCCGCAACGCCAAGCTGGAGTACAGTTTTAGCGAACTCAACGAGTCGGTCGTGGCTTACAGTGTCGAGGGCCACCGGCATATGCCGGAGATCACCCAAGAACTGGGCGAGTTGAGCACGTCGCCCGTTGAGGTGACGTTCATTCCGCATCTGATTCCCATGACGCGCGGCATCCTCACCACCAGCTATGCCAGGCTCAAGCAGGATGTATCCCAAAGCGATGTGGTGGACGTGTACACCGCGTTCTATAAGGACGCGCCGTTCACTCGCATTCTCAACAAGCCGCCCCACACCAAATGGGCATCCGGGAGCAACGACTGTTTGATCTACCCCACCGTTGATGCCCGTACTGGACGCTTGATTGTGTTCTCCGCACTGGATAACCTGGTAAAGGGAGCGGGAGGACAGGCAGTCCACAACATGAACATCATGTGCGGGTTCGCCCAGACTTGCGGTCTTGAGCAACTGGCCTTGTTCCCGTAATGCTCTCACCACTCACCTTTAGCCATCAAGACCAGCCCGCCGCTCACCGTGCGAGCCTCCGTCTGCGTCGTCGCGGCCGGTCCGGAACTGTCCGGGCGCGGCCGCGATCCGCACGTTAAGGGGGGGACGCAGCGCCACACCCCGGCCGTGCCGCGTGTGGCTTCCCATCCTGGTTCCAGGCAATACGAGTTGAGAAGGCGAGCGACGTGCTGTGTTAACGGTAATCAGCGGTGGGGGAGCGACCACTCCCCTGGGGTTTCGGGCTGGGGCGCTCCCAGCCAACGTCAAAGGCGATGGGGGCACCAAGCCTGATGTCGGGATGCTGGTCAGCGATGTGCCTGCTAGCGTCGCTGGCGTGTTCACCACCAACAAAGTGTGCGCTGCGCCGGTGCTGCTGTGCCGCGAAGTGGTGTCGAGGGGTCGGGCCCAGGCCATCGTTTTCAACAGCGGCAATGCCAACGCCTGCACCGGCGAACAGGGCAAGCGTGACGCGGCCCGTATGGCGTCCCTCGCGGCTATCCGTGAGAACATCGCACCTGAGTTGGTGCTGGTCGCATCCACCGGAGTGATCGGTGTACCATTGCCGGTCGACCGGGTGGCGGACGGCATTCAGCGCTTGCACCTGTCATCAGCCGGCGGTCACGACGCTGCGGTGGCGATGATGACAACCGACACGTTCTCCAAGGAACACGCGATTCAGGTCACCGTCGATGGCCGTAGCTTCACAGTGGGTGGCATGGCCAAGGGATCCGGCATGATCCATCCCCAGATGGCCACGATGTTAGCGTTCATGACCACCGATGCACCTGTGGATGCCGCCTACGCGCAGCTACTGTTGCGGCAGGTAACCGACCGCACATTTAATATGTTGTCGGTGGATGGCGACACGTCGACCAATGACACCCTCACCTTGCTCGCCAACGGCGCGGCTGGCGGACCAGTGCTCAAAGGTGGTGACGCCGCATCGGCGGCCTTCGAGCAGGCGGTGTGGGCCGTGTGCCGGGAGCTCACGCTCTTGCTAGCTCGCGATGGCGAAGGCGCCACCAAGGTGATCGAGGTTAAGGTCAGCGGCGCTCGCTCGGAAGAGGACGCGCGCAAGATCGCACTGGCCATTGTGAAGTCGCCGTTGTTGAAAGCAGCGGTGGACGGCGCCGACCCTAACTGGGGCCGAATCGCCTGCGCCACGGGCTACAGCGGCGCTGAACTCGACCCCGATGCGCTGGACATTGCGATGGTCGGCGTACCACTCATGCGTCAGGGTACGCCGATTCCCTTTGACAAGCCAGCGGTCACCGAGTTGATTCGGGAGTCCAAGCACGTCATCATCGAGGTTAACTGTCACCTGGGTGCTGGTGAAGCGACAGGCTGGGGTTGCGACCTCACCGAAGAATACGTGCATATCAACGGCCATTACACTACCTGAGCACGCGAGGCAAGCGGCGAGAAGGACCACCCATGAAGGTTATTCCAGGCGCGGAACTCAATTTCGAGGGTAACGGCGCCACCCTCGCACTGGTGGAAGCGCTGCCCTATGTCACCCGCTGGATCGGCACGACCATCGTTATCAAACTTGGCGGTAGCGCTCTAGAGGCCGACCGCGCCGTGCTGGAAGACTGCGTACAGTTGCGCAAGCTGGGCATCAATCCAGTAGTGGTGCATGGCGGTGGTCCAGCGATCAGCGCGTGGCTCAAGCGCTTGGGCAAAGAGAGCCGCTTTCACAACGGCCTGCGCGTGACCGATGCTGAAACACGCGACGTGGCGCGCATGACGCTCATCGGGGAGGTGAACGCCACTCTGGTGGCGCTAGTCAACCAATTAGGCGGTAGGGCAATCGGGCTGTCCGGTCTGGATGGGCCAATGATTCGCGCGCGCTACCACCGCGCCTACGGTGACATTGGCTACGTGGGCGATATCGAGCACGTGGACATTGCACCCATCCAAGCGGTTGTCAACGCCGGCTTCATCCCGGTGATCGCGCCCATCGGCTACGGCCCAGAAGGGGAAGCGCTCAACATCAACGCCGACACCGCTGCCGCCGATGTGGCCGTGGCACTGGCGGCCACCAAGATGATCTTTCTCACCGATGTCGTGGGCATACTGGATCATCAGCACAACCTCATTTCCGAGATCAATGTCGATGAGCTGGCAGGATTGCTTACCGACGGCACGGTGACCGGCGGCATGATTCCCAAAGTGGCGGCTTGCGAGCGCGCCATGGCTGGTGTTGAGCAAACGCACATCATCGATGGGCGCATTCCGCACGCCCTGGTACGCGAACTCTTTACGGATTTTGGCGTGGGCACTATGATCGTGCGCGGGCAGCCAGCCAGCATCGCCGCACCTACCCCTCTGTAAATGCTTGCCCGTGGGCTCACTGCACGGGACCATCGCCCAAAACATTAGCTGAAGGGAACACAGTACATGGCAGCGACCACGTCGGCCACGGCTACCTGGAGCGAGCTCGAAGCTCGCTACTACATGCACACGTTCAAGCGCCTCCCGCTGGCGATCGACCACGGGGACGGCGTCTACGTCGTAGATGCCGATGGCAAGCGATATATGGACTGGCTGGCCGGCATCGCGGTCAACACACTGGGGCATAACCACCCGGCGTTGGTGGGGGCGATCACCGAGCAGGCCAAAAAGCTCATCCACATCACAAACTTGTTTTACACCAAGCCACAGCTTGATCTGGCGGCGCTGTTGTGCGAGCACACCGGCATGGAGCGAGTGTTCTTCGCCAATAGCGGCGCGGAGATCAACGAAGGCGCGATCAAGCTAGCGCGCATCTGGGGCAAAAAGAATCGCGGCGGCGCCTATGAGGTGATCACCGCGATGAACTCGTTCCACGGGCGCACACTGGCCATGGTGGCGGCAACCGGGCAACCCCACTATCAGGAGCCGTACGAGCCGCTGCCCAGTGGGTTCACGAACGTCCCCTATAACGACTTTGAGGCCATCCAGGCTGCTACCACGGCCGATACGGTGGCGATTATGCTGGAACCCATCCAGGGCGAATCGGGCATTCATCTGGCCGACCCGCAATACCTGGCCGACGTGCGCGAGTGGTGCGACATGCAAGGGTTGCTCTTGATCTTCGACGAGATCCAATCGGGCATGGGGCGCACCGGCCACTTCCTGGCGGCGCAAGGCTATGGCATCGAACCCGACGTGATCACCCTGGCCAAGGCACTAGCTGGCGGCGTGCCGATTGGCGCGTTGCTTGCACGCGGCAGCGCGGCCGAAGCGTTCGGCCCAGGCGACCACGGCGGCACGTTTGGCGGCAACCCACTCGCGTGTGCCGCGGGCGTGGCCGTTATGCGCACCCTGCTGGAACAAAATCTGATGAAGAACGCCAGCGATCAGGGCGGCTACCTTATGGCGAAGCTGTCGGAGTTGCGCAACACGTTCCCCTTTATTACCGAAGTGCGCGGTCGCGGCCTGATGATCGCGTTCGACATGTCCATCGCCAAGGCGCCCGCCCTGGTGCTAGCGGCCATCAGTGAAGGGTTGATTGTCAACGCCACGGGCCCCAACACCATCCGTATCGTGCCACCACTCATCCTCACACGGGCGCAGGTCGATGAAGGTATCGCGGCGCTCAAGAAGGCTCTGGCCAAACTGGAGGATGCATAGTGGGCAAAGTCGTACTGGCCTACTCCGGCGGGCTTGACACGTCGGTTGCCATTCGCTGGATCAAGGAAAAATATGACCTCGACGTCATCACGTTGACCGTTGACGTGGGCAACAAGCCGGACCTGGAAGCGATCAAGGAGAAGGCCCTCCAGATCGGCGCGATCAAGGCCTACGTGGTCGATGGCCGCGACGACTTCGTCAAATATTTCGTCTGGCCTGCCCTGCAGTGTGGTGCGATCTACGAGAACGCCTACTTGCTGGCTACGGCACTGGCCCGCCCATTGATTTCCAAGTACCTGGTGGATGTGGCGCGGTCCGAGGGGGCGGAAGCGGTGGCACACGGCTGCACCGGCAAGGGAAACGACCAGGTGCGGTTCGATGTGTCCATCCAGACGCTGGCCCCAGCCATCAAAGTGATTGCGCCGGTGCGCGAATGGCGGCTCACGCGTGACGAGAGCTTGCGCTACGCCGAGAAGCACGGCATTCCCGTCCAGGCGACCAAGAAGAGCCCGTACAGCACCGACGAGAACCTGTGGGGACGCAGCGTCGAGGCTGGCGTGCTGGAAGACGCCTGGCAGGAACCGCCAGCAGATGTGTGGGATTGGACGTCGCAGCCGGACAAGTGGCCGAAGCAGCCACAGATCGTGGAGATCGGCTTCGAGCACGGCATTCCGGTGTCGCTCGACGGCCAGCGGATGGATGGCGTCGCACTGGTCGAGACACTCTCGGCAATCGCTGGCGCGCACGGCGTCGGGAGGGTAGACCACATTGAGAACCGCCTGGTAGGCATCAAGTCGCGGGAAGTGTATGAAACGCCCGCCGGTACGACGCTATTTCTGGCCCATCAGTGGCTGGAACAGATGACACTCACGCGAGACACCGCTCGGTTCAAGCGGTTCGTGGCGGAGGAGTACAGCAATCTCATCTACAACGGCCTGTTCTTCTCTCCATTGCGTTCGGATCTGCAAGCGTTTGCCGCCAGCACGCAGCGCCACGTGACCGGCGCGGTGCGCGTGAAGTTGTTCCAGGGTCAGTGCACGGTGGCCGGCCGGCGCGCTCCAGAGTCCCTGTATCGCGAAGACCTTGCAACCTACTCTGATGCCGACAAATTCGACCACTCGTCTGCCGTAGGGTTTATCCAACTATGGGGCCTGGGCCAGCGCACGGCGGCGCGGGTGCAGATGCTAGGCAGCGGCCAGGCTGGCGACGAGATGCCGCAATTGCACACGCCACAAGCCGAGTAAGGGGATCGGCCGCATATAGGCGCTAGTCTTTCGAGAGCAGGTTAAGCCCCACCTCCGGCCGTTGAGGTGGCCGGGGCAACTTACCACCGCGCAGATCGTCGATCAGCGGACGTGTGTTGCGGATGAGGGCGGCCACATCCACCCCCTGACACGACGGCACAAAGGGCAACAGGCGATCGACGCCTTGCGAGAACTTGGCCAGGGCGCCGCGTTTATTGCCGCGCTCCAAGTGCAAATAGCCGACGCCGACCAGCAAGATGCCCTGGTAGAGCGACCGGATAGGGTCGGTTTCGCCCCGCCACAATTCCTCGAGTACTTCGTGGCAGGCGAAATAGTCACCGGCGTTGAACAGCGCGATGCCCTGTCGCAGTTTCGGCGGTGGTGCATCGCCACAGCGGCTGGACGGCGCAGGCGGCAACTTGGGAATAATCGGCAATCCGGTCTTGCTGGAAATACGCATGTGTGCCTCCTCGCGAGCCGCCCAGACTCGCCTTATAGTATGCTCCGGTGGGGATCGCCGGGCGCGCAACAATCGCGCCACGGTCGGCGGCAATGCAGCAAGGGAGCGACAGATATGCCACTCAAGTTTGCGGTGCGGGAGAACATGGCGCCAGGGAAAACCCTGCGCGAGCGATTTGAAAACCTAGAAAGGCTCCACATCGCTGGCATCGAGCTCACCGGTGCGAGCACGCTCAATAACACCGCCGAAGTCGCCGAACTTGTGAAACAAACGGGCGTCATTCCCTGTGTCTGCTCTGGCCGTGATGGCGCAGCGCTCGATGCCAGGCCCAGCGAGCGTGAGCTGTTTCTGAGCGAACTGCGGCTGGCTCTGCAGGCGTGCGGGTCGTACGGCGGCGTCGGCGTGATCGTCGTTCCCCTGTTACCAGTAAAGATGGGCGGACGTCCACGCATCTCCGACCTGTCGCCCTGGAAGTCGAGTCTGGACCTGGAGCACGAGCTGTTCGCCGTACTCATGCATGAAGTCGTGCCGGTTGCCGAACAGGCTAATGCCTGCGTCATTGTGGAACCGCTCAATCGTTACGAACAGTGGTGGCCGAACCGCGTGGCGGAGGGAGCCGCCTTTTGCCAATTGATCGGCAGTAAGGGCATCCGGACCATGGCCGATTTCTTCCACATGAATATCGAAGAGCCCACGTTTGTTGATGCCGTTCAAGCGAACTTGCCGTACATCGCGCACGTACACCTGGCAGATAGCCAGCGCGCCCTACCCGGCACCGGTCATACCGACTTTGGTCCCGCGCTCAAGGCATTGTTGAATGGCGGCTACGCAGGCTACTACGGTTTCGAGTGCCGGGTGGATGGGGACCCATTCGAGGCACTACCGGCGTCGATGGCCTACATCGAGCAGGCCGCTGGCCTACGCTAGCACGTCAGTCAAGATGGCGGCGAGGATCGCCTCTTGAGAACGGGTGATCGGTGCGGCTGTCGGTGATTGTCCCGGCGCTCGATGAAGAGCGCATCATTGCCGCCACGCTTGCCCACACGCGACTGGCCGTTTCACCTCACGAGCTATTCGTTGCTGACACTGGGAGTACCGATGCCACTGCTCAGGTAGCTGCCGACTATGCGCGCGTACTGGCCCTCCCCGGTACGCGTGGCGCTGCACTCAATGCCGCGGCGTCCATTGCCACCGGCGACGTCCTGCTGTTCCTGCACGCGGATACGCTGCTGCCTGAAAATGCAGCCGCCATCGTCGAGCGAGCGCTGCGTGATCTCCAGGTCGTCGGCGGTGCCTTCCGGCTTCGTCTAGACGATCCCCGGCTCGTGGCACGTCTCGTGACCTCCAGAGTTAACCTACGGTCGGCCACTCTGAACACCGTCTTCGGCGACCAAGCGTTGTTCGTCCGGCGCGATGATTTCGTGCAGGCTGGCGGCTACCGGGCGTGGAGTGTGATGGAAGATCTGGAGATCTTGTCACGTCTGCGCCAGCGGGGCCGCTTGCAACTGGTGGATGCGGCTGTCGTCACCTCGGCGCGGCGGCACCGTCGCAGCGGCTGGGCAAAGACGATCACCACCATCTGGCTGATCAGCTTCCTGTTCCGCGTGGGTGTCCCCGCGCAGGCGATGGTCAGGCTGTACAAGCCCCAGCGCTAGCATGCCGTCAGTTCGTGACGTCATGCTGACCGTTATCGCAGCGACCTGATCGTCCGGACCTATTGCCCCATCGCGACGGCTAACGCTCGAGCAAGCCGGGGATGACTTCCTGCCATCCGCCCTACAGCGTTCCCAAGGAAGTGGTCGACGCTCCAGACGCGGTTGGAAGGGGTGAGCAAGATGACCAGGTTGGCGGCCAGGATGGCGAGGTAAATCCAGGGCCCTTCCGGCGTTGCCCCTTGTGACACCAACAGGTTAATGGCCTGCAACGTCCCCAACAGCGCGGCCAATTTGGAGAAAAGCCCTACGAACAGCAGCATGCCGACACTCGATTCCGCCAGGAACACAGACCAGCCGAACAGGCGGAAGTGCGGCACTACAATCTGCACTAGGAAGGTGCGGTAGAGGCCGACGGTTGGGTATTGGATACTCTGCTGGAAAGCGAACATCAGTCCTCTGGGATCATGGAGGCCGAAATCTGGTGGGAGCTTCCAGTGCTGTTCGTACAGCCAGTACAGCCCAAGTGCAATGCGCGCAGCGGCAAGTACCCGATCTATAGCTTGCGTCTGCTGGCTGGTGGGCAGCGGCTCTCGGTTTAAGTTCATTTGGCTCCCGTCCACAGACTTAGTCTGACGAGGGATGACGTGTGGTACCACCGGCAGCGTGTACTCGGTTGGATGGGCGCCCGTCCCGCTGCTGTTGCAACCGGCGTAGCTCTAAGCTAAAGATGCGCCGCAGGATGGCCACCGCCGACGCGTAAGTAGCGTCCATTCCAAAGAACGACAGATTACGCTCGCCGAGATTATGCCCCTGGCTGAAGGGAATGTCCGACGCGTAGTAAATGAACCCTACGTCGCACGGTGCCCCGTATAGGTTGACCACCTGATTGAGCGGATACCGGTCGAGGAAGGTGCTCTCGTACAGGCTATCAAAGTAGGGGCCGGCTTCCATCTCCACGACTGTGTACCCTGCCGTGTACAACTCGTCGAGATAGCCCTGATTTTGCAAGAAGGTGCCTCGCACGCTGGTCGCTTGTTGATGATCCAAGGCGGTGCCAAAGCGCAGGAACGGGGCGACATCCTCGGCAATGAAGCAGTTGTTCACTAGGTAGCGGTTGCCTGAATGCTCGTCGCTGACTTCGTTGGGAATGAGGACATCACCGATCCTGCCATTGAGCGTAGCCGCCTTGCCCATCACGTACAGGCCGAGCAAGCTGCTGGTGTGGTAGGACACGGTGTGCAGCAACTGGTACGCAGAGAACCCCAACGGGTAGTCCACATTAATGATGAGTGCATCGCTGGCTTGTAGCCAGGAGAGGCCGTGCATATGCAGCCGCTCGTCGAGCTCGTTCAAGCGGAGGCGGCTGAGCTCCAGCACTTGGGCATCCACCGCGAGCGCATCGTTTGCCGGTACGCTCGTGATACCGAGCACCGTTTCCATGGCGGCTTTGGCCGTGTGCAGCCGGTGATCGGTGGTCGAACGCAGGTAATGGCGCAGCAGAAAATACAAGGCGTTAGCATCCAGATGCGCAGCGTCACGCGGTTGCACCGCAAGTATCCGTTGCACATCAGGTTCCGGCGATCGCGCAAGCTCACTCACGATCTCCCGTTCGTGCGAGCGGGCGAAGCCGCTGACCAGGTTGACCATTACGTGCATGTTGCTCGACACGAAGTAGATCGGCCGCACGTCGAAGTCGGTGCGCGCCGACACCGCTTCGATGCGCCGCCACCAGACGTGCAGCGCGCGGCGGAAGTCGTTGGCGGAGCCGCCCAGTAACCGCAAGCCAAAGTGTTTGCGCTTGGTCGCCATGTGCAGGATTTGTTTAACGTGCTGGCCGGACCACATGTCGCCCATCCGCCGCCAGCCGTCGCTGTCGATGCCCAGGGCCGCGAACAGGCGCTGCATGTCGTCGGCGCCAAGAGTCTCACCGTCGCGCAAACGTTGAAGTAAGGCAGTGACGTCAGGGGCAGCAGCCAGGAGCCCGTGCAGCTTATTCCACTCCAGCTCGTAGGCCAGCAGGGTCGGTGCCAGATCGTCGATGTCACTCGGACTGGCGATGTACACGGCGAGCGTGTGCTGGCCATCGAATCGCATCTTGCGGCGACGCGCGGGGGCATCGACATCGGCCCACTGTTCCACACCAGCAAAGTTCCCCCGGCGGAAGGTCTCGGCGGTCTGGCCCAGCAGCACGTGTTCGACTTCGGCGATGCACTCTGGCAAGCGGAGCACTGTGTAATTGAGGCAGGCGAGGTCGGGAGCATGGCTGCCTAGGCCGGTATGCAAGCTCGACTGCATAGCGGCATACGTCTCCGAAAGCGCGCGCAACTGCACTTCACCGCTGCTGCGCAGCAATGTGTGCAGAGCGCGCAGAAAGACGTCGATCTCCGCCTTGCTAGAGGCGTGGGCCGGTTGTGTACCAGGTATGGGCGTCGTCATGGGGCGAGTATACGAGAAATGTGGGGCCCCTCCTCTAAGCGATCAAAGGTCACCCGCCCCCTTGCGGGAGAGGGGCGCAGTCACGACTCAGCTTGGTGGTTCGGGCTCAAACGCGTTCGTGAGGTCAGTACCTGGGAGTTGCGCCGGACGGTTGAGCCAGTGCGGCTGCGTGGAATTGTACTGATTGAACAAGGGGCTACTGGCAGCCTCACCAGCGAGGTCGGCTGGGAGTCCCTTGCCAGTCAGGATCTCTTTGAGGTAATCGGCAAGGAGCAATCCTTGGGTGCACTGGCAACTGGCATCGTATTGCATGATGCCGTGCTGCCAGCGCAGGTACACGACGTTGTGGTTGTTGGGGTCGAAGGCTGGCGCGCTGGCCGGTACGCCCCAAATTTCAGTATCCACCAGCGGCAGCAAGGCTACGACCGTGGGATCGCTGGCTTGCAGCGTCGGAAACGCTTGCGAAGCTGAGACAGTGTGCAGGAAGGCTGCGTGGAAACCCACTGGAACGCCCTGGAAGGTATCGGGTGCGTTGGTAGCAATGTAGTTGAGCAGTGTCGCGCCGTAACCAGGGGTGGTCGGGGCAGGGAGTTTTGATACCAGCGCAGGGTCGAACGCCGGAACGGTCGAGAAGTTAAATGAGGTGTAGTTCAGCAACCCCGGGTCAAGTAGGTTGAGCAGCCGGACGGAGCCGCTAGGGGTGAGCTGCATTACCTGGCGCTGGAAGAACTGCGTGGTAAATCCTTCCAACGTGAACGTGCGCGAGGTCGGCGGGCCGAAAGTATGGATGCCGCCACGGGCATTGAAATAGCTCCAGAAGGCATCGTTATCGATCTTGTAGCCGGTCTGGCTGAAATATCGGGTGGGTGGTGGCGCTGTGACATGTAACGTGATCACCGTGAACACGTGATTGTCATAACAATCGTTGCTGGCGGCGAAGAAGAAAAAGTCATAGTCGCCGGGCGCTACGGAGATGGGGATGGTGAAGGTACTAGAGAAGTTATTGTTGCCGGTGGGGGCTAGCAGCGCCATCAGGCCCATCTGCGGACTGGCGGCGATCACTTCATCGGACAGGCCACCTGCACCGCCGCTGGCAGTCATGCTCATCGTGACGGTGCTGCCAGCCGCTGCCGTCTGGGGCGCAATGGCTTCGTTAGTCACCGACGGTTCACCGGAGAGGTCGGTCAGCTTGAACACCTGGAAGTTATACGTGTAGGTCTGGCCCGGCTGCAGGACGATGTGCAAACCGTCGTCGTAGATGCTGTTGTGGTAGCGATAGCCGCCGCCGTGGAAGCCGAACACGTCCGCGGGCTGGCCGGCCGGCACGTTCGCCACGGTGTACGTGCCATCGGGTGCCGTCATGGTCGCGAGCTTGAGACCCTTGTAGCCGACGGTAATGATGACGCCCGACACAGGGTTGCCGGTGTCCCTGTCGGTTACTTTGCCGGTGATGGTTCCGGTGCCAGAGGCAGATGGGACGTCGGCGGATACGGCCGCAGGGAGGACTAGCGCCGCAAGCAGCATGACTATCCAGCACATAGTAAACAGGCGCAGTTTGCGCACGATGTTATCTCCTTGACTAGCGACCCGGGCAAGTGCCCAGGGTCCTCAGCGCGCATGCGTAAACAGGGTACCGCTCGACCATATCCAAGTGATTATGGCGAGTAGACGGAGTGGTGGTTACGCGTCAAGGACACGAACGCTGAGTCTGGAAGATCTGATAACCAGCCCACCAAAGGGGAGCCCGGACACTGAAGTGTTGGGCTCCAACGAACCAAGCCGGACCGCGCCGGCTGGGACTCGGGGAGATGCACCTGGCAGACCCGGATGCCTCTTCACGTGGCGGCGCCTGCAACCTAGATCCTTTGGTTGCGAGGTTACACCAAACACCGACATCAGCGAATTGACCACATGCCAGCAGGTATGATGGCGAGCACACTGGCCTACGCGAGCCGGTCGCGGCTACAAGAAGCGAACAGAGGTGCGGATGAACGATCATCCTGCACGATACCGGCATTGGGTGCATAAGACGATCTGGCTCGCGGCATGGGTTGCCACCAGCGTCATGCGTACCGAGATTGCCGGCACACGGCCACAAGCACCATGTATCATCGTGTCGAATCACCTGCATTTTCTCGATATACCGCTGTCAGGTCGCTATGCAGTGAGCTATGGTGAACGAGCGCACTGGCTGGCCAAGATTGAATTGTTTCGCGTGCCACTGCTGCGGTTTGTATTGCGATCGATGCAGGCCGTACCGATTGACCGTGAGCACCCAGATCGGGCCTCGATCGAGCGCATCGTCGCCTTTGCACGTGATGACAAAGTCGTTATTTTTCCAGAGGGCCATCGCAGTGAGGACGGTCATCTGCAACAAGGGAAAGAAGGAGTGGCGGTGATCGCGCGCCGCGCAGGCGTGCCCGTCATACCCGTAGCAGTTAGCGGCACAGAAGGCGGACTACTACCATTGCTGCTGCGACGCCAGGTGTTGCGCATTACCATGGGGGAGCCGGTGCAACTTGAGCACAGTATGGATCGCAAGGGAGCACTAGCCGCTATTATGAACGGCATCGATAGGCTGCTCCCGCCGGAACATCGCATGCACGCCGTTACCGCGCCGCGCAGTGTCTAGCTCGCGCAGCAGCGTGAGCAACCTGTTAACTTTCGAGGCTAGTCTGAAGTCTGCTATACTCGACGAGGCGCTCGAAAGGGGTCAAGAATGGTCACACTGCTTCAACGGCTACCACAAGACGCATTTCGGCGTGGAAGAGTCGCCGCACGGTATGACGCCACGGTGTACAAGGCTTTTATTGGTGATCTCGAAGCCGGCCAAGGTGGTCTCATCGAGCTCGAACCCGGTGAACATCAGCGCGTCATTAAGCGCAGGGTGTCGCTGGTAGCAAGAGAACACCACTTGCGCACCAAGTGGCTCACTGCCGCGGCCGGGCAGTTGCGCTTCCAACTTATCGCGCGCAAGGAGCCAGCCAAGCCCACAACTCCAGCGCCTCCAACCCCCCCGGTTTCGCTGCCCGTCGCTGCCAAGCGCGGCCGGCCAGCTGGCAGCACGCGCAGGGGGCGCCCAGCCACGGCCAAATAATTGCGGGCTGGGCGCGGGGTCAGGTCCGTGGTCATCCGCCGGCATACGCTGCGAGGTGTTCGCCGGTGAGCGTGGAGCGGGAGGCCACGAGGGCGGCGGGTGTGCCCTCGAACACGATCCGGCCGCCATCGTGGCCGGCGCCGGGGCCAAGGTCGATGATCCAGTCGGCGCGCGCCATGACTGCCTGGTGATGCTCTATGACGATGACCGATTTGCCGGATTCGACCAACCGGTCGAGCAAGCCGAGTAAGTGCTCGACGTCGGCGAGGTGGAGGCCGGTGGTCGGCTCGTCGAGGACGTAGACGTTCCCTTTCTCGACCATGTAGGTGGCCAGCTTCAGCCGCTGCCGCTCGCCGCCGGACAGTGTCGTGAGCGGCTGGCCGAGACTGAGGTAGCCGAGCCCGACGTCAGCAAGCCGATCGAGGATGGCACGCGCTGCAGGCGTGCGAGCCGCGCCGGCCCCAAAGAATTCCTTGGCTTCGGTCACCGACATCGCCAGTACCTCGCTAATGTCGCGGCCGCCAAAGTGGTATTCGAGCACCGCTGCCTGGAACCGCTTCCCCTCGCACTCCTCGCAGATGGAAGCAACGCCAGCCATCATCGCCAGATCGGTGTAGATGACGCCGTTGCCGTTGCACACTGGGCAGGCGCCTTCGGAGTTGGAGCTGAACAATGCTGGCTTCACGCC
>JANWJO010000130.1 GCA_025449435.1 Chloroflexota bacterium
CCAGCACAGGTCCGTGCTGGAGACGCGCCAAGATTTCCTCGCATACCGAACGGTAAGCGGCGGCCCCACCAGAAGCAGGCGCGTATTCCAGCACGGACAGGCTGTAACTGGGCGCTTCAGCGATGCGAACCGAGCGCGGGATGATGGTCACGAGCACCTTGCCTGGGTAGTGCTGGCGGGCATCGGCGATGACGTCGGCTGCGAGCTTGGTGCGTGAGTCGTACATCGTCATCAGGATGCCGAACAATTCGAGGTTGGCGTTGAGCCGCTGGTGAACACGCCCAACCGTGTCGAGCAATTGCGTCAACCCCTCTAAGGCCAGATATTCGCACTGGAGCGGCGATAAGACCCCGGTAGCCGCCACCAGTGCGTTGATCGTTAACAGCCCCAGCGACGGCGGACTGTCGATCAGCACCACATCGTAGCGGTCGAGTATGGGGGCTACCAGGTACTTCAACCGATGTTCACGCTCCGGCAGCAAGACCAGTTCCACTTCAGCGCCGGCAAGGTCCACGGTGCTGGGCAGTAGGTCCAGGTGTGGCCGGACGGTGGTCGTGAGGTCTTGGGCAGGAGCAGCGGCCAGCAGGCCGTCGTACAGCGACCGGATGCCGCGTCGGGGCACGCCGAGCGAACTGGTGGAGTTGGCCTGCGGGTCAGCATCAATGAGGAGCACGCGCTGCCCTTGGAGCGCCAAGCCAACCGCAAGATTGACCGCCGTGGTGGTCTTCCCGACCCCGCCTTTTTGATTGGCGAGCGCCAGCACCGACGTCATACGCGGCTCCTCCGCTTCCCTGTCACCCCAGCATTGTACGCGTCAGGGCAATGCTGGCAGGAAGGGCGTCACTGTATGGAGGCGTTGGCCTGCTGATTGATCGACCGCATCGTGTCGGGCACGGGCACCTTGCCAGCGATCATGTCATCGAGACTGAAGTTGAGGTTGCGGTTCATGGAGCTGATGTTGACCTGCGGGCCAGGAGTGGACTGCTCCGGCGGCAGGGTCGCCGGATCGACATCAATCATCTGGGTCATGCCGATGGAGTTAAAGAGGCGCTTGCCTAGCGGCGCCTTGTTGGCCGGGATAGCATCACTGCCGGCGATCTTGATATTGGCTGGATGGATGTCACCTTGTGCCGCTCGCAAGGTCATGCCCTGGCCAGCGACGAGAAACTTAATGACATCCCAGCCAACGTCGGGGATGTTGGAGGCTTTCATCAGGAAGGCGCCGGTGCCCGTGGCGTTCCAGGACTGCTTGACATCGGTCTTGATGGGCATCAGGGTGATATCCCAGTCCAGTGGATGATTGGACCCTTGGATGGTGGGGATGAGGTTGCTGGGTGCGAGCATGAGCGGAACATTGCCTTCCAGAAAGTCGGGCAGGACGGAGGAACTGTACACCCCGGCCCGGGAGATGCTATCTGGGGCCAGGTGATACTTGAGGTAGAGATCGACATAATACTGGGCGCCATCGATAGCTTGTGATGTGTCGTACATGGCGCGCGGTGGCTGTGCGGGATAGTTGGTCTGGCGCCCGCCGAAGATCTGAATGAAGTCGCGAAAGGACGTGGTTTGGCTGGAGTCCACGAAGGCCCAATGCTGTGCCTTGTTGGCTGGGTACTTGGCGAGGCCAGTGGACAACTGGGACAGGTACTGGACGAAGTCATCGGTGGACCAGCCATCAGGCGGGTCGGACATGCCGGCGCCTTTGAGGAGCGTGCGGTTGTAGTAGATGATGTCGGAGGGCTCGATGTCGCGGGGGAGGCCGAGCTGGTGGCCGGCACGGTTCCAGAGGTGGAGGGCGGCCGGGAAGAAGGCTGCCATCGTGACCTCGTTCTCGCGCTGGAGGTAGGAATCGAGCGGCACGACGGCGGTGGCGGTGTTGAAGTTACGGAACTGGCCGAGTTGCTGGCCGATGAGGACGTCGGCGTGTTGGGGCGAGCTCGGGTCGCCGATGACCTGGAAGTCTTGAAAGAAACCGAAGTTGACCTCAGTGGCGTTGATGGTGACGTTGGGCTGCGCCTTCTGATAGGCCTGCACGATGCCGGCCATGAGATTGCTCTCCGGTGAGTTTCCACCACCGGCCACAAAAAATGGCCCGTAGTACAGGTTGAGCGTCACGGGCTTACTCACGATGGCCTGGGTGCCGCCGAGGGGGTTGGGGAGGGCGGCGCAAGCAGCTAGAGCGGCCGCGGGCAGGGCCAGCGCGGCAGTGCGCAGCAGCGTGCGGCGGGACACGGCGGCCGTGCGGCGGGTGACTGCCGGGTGCGGATCGTCAGGCTGGGGGATCACAGGGTACCTCCGTATGGGCGTATGCAATTGTGTGGCTACAGTGCTTTTAGCCTATCACTTCACGGTACGGGCTTCTGTAAAGATTGGCAAAAGGGCGACCTCCCTGTCGTCCCCCCCTGGCGGGAGGGACGTTGCGCCGGAAGTACGCGGACTTTATGCTTGCTCTCCAGCGAAAACGAGCGCAAGTGCATGCAGTGGTATCCTGCGCGTGCTTTTGCTGCGCTGCGGGCGCAGTGTCGCTATACAGATTGCTTGTACACACCATGAGCCAGCTACAGGTTGGGTTTGTCGGGCTGCCCAACGTGGGCAAGACCACCTTGTTCAACGCGATGACGCGCCAAGGAGCCGCCGTGGCCACCTACGCGTTTTCCACGACTGGGCGCAACGTGGGCACCGTGCAGGTGCCCGACCAGCGGCTCGACCGCCTGGCCGAGATGTTCTCACCGAAGAAGATCACGCACACCGACGTAGAGTTTGTGGACGTGGCCGGGTTGGTTCGTGGTGCCAGTACCGGTGAAGGGCTGGGCAACCAGTTCCTGGGCTATCTCCGCGATGCCGACGCGCTGGCCATGGTGGTGCGCTGTTTCACCGCGCCGAATGTCGAACACGTCGACGGCGACCTCAACCCTGAGCGCGACATCGAGACGATCAACCTGGAGCTGGCGGTGGCCGACCTCGCCGTAGTCGACCGGCGGCTGGATCGTAGCCGCAAGGCCGCAAAGGCTAAGGACCCGAAGATCGACGCCGAGATCGCCGCACTGGAACGCATCCGGGAGGCGCTCAATGAGGGTGCGCCGGTACGTTCGCTGCAGTGGGATGAGCGGCCAGCAGTGCTGACGGAACTGAACCTGCTGACCGCCAAGCCGATGCTGTATGTGGCGAATGTGGACGAGGCATATCTGAGCGCACACGGCGCTCAGTTTACTCCGGACGACGCGGGCGCTTGGGCGGTGCACCAGGCAGCGGAGAGCGAACAAGCGCCAGCGGTGGCGGTATGCGCCGACCTGGAAGCCGGTTTGCTGGCGCTCGGGGAGGATGAGGCGCAGGAATACCTGGCCAGCCTTGGCCTCACCGAAACCGGCCTGGCGGCGGTGATCCGCGCAGGTTACCAATTGCTGAACTTGGTGACGTTCCTGACCGCTGGTGAGCCGGAAGTGCGAGCATGGACAGTGCGCAAAGGAGCTACGGCACCGGAAGCCGCTGGCAAGATCCACTCGGACATCCAGCGAGGCTTCATCCGTGCCGAAATCATCGCGTTTGACGACCTGATGGCGTGCGGGTCGCAGGCTATCGCGCAGTCGCGTGGGCTGTATCGCCTGGAGGGCAAGGAGTACGTGATGAAGGATGGCGACGTGGTGCACTTCCGGTTTAATGCATAAGTACGGACCTCACCCCTCGTCGCCCAAAGGGAACCCGCTCCGTCCGGAGAGGGGAGCTTGCGGCGATTGCAGAGCAATGTCCCTCCCTTGGGGGGGACAACAGGGAGTCGTGGTCACTACCGCGCGATGCCGTTGTTGAGGCGCTGGCCGAGCTGAGTGAAGAACTGGCGGTAGTCGGCGGCGGCTTCCCGGTTGTCCGGCGACGATGCGAGCACGACCCAGCGGTGGACGTCGCGCATGGCTTTCCAGGTACCGCGAGCCTGGGCATGTAAGAAGCGATCGGTGTAGGTGCCGATGAGCGGCTCATCGTGCCGTTTGGTGACGATACGGATGCTGAGAAGTTCAGGCGGTCCGTCTGTCTCGCTCTGTTCGGTGGAGTGGTAGTCGCTGGGAGCTGGCCGGATCTTGACCGGCAGGCCGAGCATGCGGTGGCCGATCCATTCGCGGACTTCTTCGAACACTGCTTGCAGGGTGGCATCGATCTCGCCGTTGTAGGTGATGTCGAGGTACCGCAGCCAGCCTTCCTCGCGCGCTAGCAGGATGGCAGCAGCGAGCTGGTCGGCAGCGGAGGGTGCCTGCGCCATGACCTTGCGCAGCCAGGCTTGCAGGCCAGCTTGCTTGTCCGGATAGTCCTCATAGATGGCGGCGGCATCGAGCGTGACGGGGCCGCTGACGGTGGAATGGGCATCGCTGAATGCGATGGCACCCGGGCCATCGCGTAGCGCACGCGCGTATGCCTTGTAGGCTTCGACGCCGGGCTGGCCCACGAACACGATGTCCTGCAGGTAACCAAACGTGGCCACAGCGAGCTTCCAGGAGGCGTACACGCCAGCGACTTCGGCGAGATTGTCCGGCAACAGCGGGTCGTGCGAGCAAGCGACTTTGAGGTGAAGCACGGGCTGGCCGGCGGCTTCCAGTTGCGCGATCTGCTGGAGCGAATGCTCGCCGGCGCTGCTGGGATCGATGGACAGGAACAGGCAGTCGTCCCGATGGCTGAGGGCAGACAAACGCTGGTCGAAGAACACGAGCCAGCCTTTGCCGTCCTTGCCGAGGCTTTCCTCGACGACTTGCTCGATCCAGGGGGCCAGGCCATGCCAGCTCGCCGGCAGGATGAGCACGAGCTTGTTGCGCTGGAATGTTTGGGCCTGATGCGAAATAAAGGCACCGAGCCGGATGAAGGGGTCGGCGAGGACACGGGCGTGTCGCTGTGCCGGCGACTCGCCATGGGCGACGCCGTAGCGCTGCTGGATGGTATTGAGTAGCTGGCCGAGCGCCTGCCGGGCGTTGGGTCCGCCATCACGCTCGCGGGCGACGAGCAAGAGGGACACGGGCCGCAGGAAGACGCGCGTGGCAGGCGCGCTCATGCGGCCCGGAGTGTGGCTGGCGCCATCGGGCTGTACCGGCAGCATGCGGGCTTGACGGGCTCGCGCGAAGCGATCGAGCAGCGAGTCCGGAATGGTCATCACTTGCAGGTGCTGTGCAGGATTAGCGATGGCCAGGTCGTTGAGCACACCATCAAACCATTGCAGGTGCGTGATGGGCTCTTCGCTGGTCATACCCATGCTCACGGCGTTGATCATGGTGTGTTCCAACACCTTGGCAACCGCGGCGCGCAGGGCCACACGGTCGCCGAGGTGCGCGCTGAGCGCGATGCCTTCTGCAGCAGCCACCTCGCTGAGGACGCGGTTGACCGCGGCAGGGTCGGAACTATCCAGTGGGTGGATACTCAACGACTTGGTGTCGAGGAACCCCATGCGCTTGAGGCAGTACACGGTCTGCACCGAACCACCCATAGCCGACCAGATGACGCGGCGGATACCGCTCTCGAGCACTTCGCGGGCTTCGGCGATGAGCGCATCGAGCAGTGACGAATCATCGAGGAGCTTTTGGACGCCGTCCACCCAGTCGAGCTTGATATCGCCATCTTCGGTGCCCAGCACGCGCATCTTGCCGGTGCGCGCCAACAACTGACCGAGAATGTCATCATCAGCCAGGCGTTGGATCAGGGCGTCGACCTCGGCGCCATCGGCGCCGTGCACGGTAACAGGGTTGGCTGCCATCGCTTCCCCTCCATTTCTGGCGGCGAGTGTAGCACGAGGGGTGCCCCCCCTGTCGTCCCCCCTGGCGGGGGACGGAGCTGCCGGAAGGGCCGAACCCTTCGTGCCTGTTCCACGAAGTCCGCGGGACTCCGGCGCAACGTCCCCCCCAACGGGGGGG
>JANWJO010000131.1 GCA_025449435.1 Chloroflexota bacterium
GGCGCATTCAAGGAGGCGGTGCTTACGACTGACCAAGCGCTCCAGGGCGCAACCTTGTTTGCATCGAGTGGCACCACCAACGCCGACCGGCGCAGCCGCCACTACCATCCGTCGCTCGCCGTGTACGACGCTAACACTCGCGCTAACTTTGCAGCACACATGCTTCCCGATGGGGCGATGTTGCCCCTGCTCGTCCTCAACCCTACGGCGCACGCCGCACCAAACTCGTCGCTAGCGCATTACCTGACGCTCATGGTCGATGCCTATGGCGCCACAGGCAGCGATTACTTTGTCGACCAGGGAGGCTTGCAATTTGATCGTCTGTTTTCCGCGCTGCACGCTGCACGGCGGCGGCACCAGCCGGTTTGCCTGCTCGGGACGACGTTTGCCTTTGTCCACTTGCTGGATGCAATGCACGAACAGCAGCTCAGCCTCACCTTGCCAGCCGGTAGCCGCATGATGGATACCGGCGGCGTAAAGGGACGATCACGCGAGATCCAGCGCGATGACCTGGAGCGGGTAGTCAGCGAGCTACTCGGCATTCCAGCGTCGTGGCACGTGAACATGTACGGGCTCACGGAGCTCTCGACCCAGTTTCTGGACAATGCGCTGTGCAACGCATTGCGCAATGTGCCCACCCCGAGGTGCAAAACCGTTCCAGCCTGGTCACGTGTCCGCGTGCTCAATCCCGACACGCTGGAAGAGCTACCAGATGGACAGGAAGGTGTGTTGTGTCTCACCGACCTTGCCAACAGAGCGTCGGCGTGCACCATCCTGACCGAGGACATCGGCGTGAAGCAAACTGACGGGTTCGAGATATTGGGCAGGGTGAATGGCGCTCAGGCGCGCGGCTGCTCCATAGCTATGGACGAACTACTCGAAGCGACGGGGCGCAACAAAGCATGACTGAGCGTTGTTACGACGCCTGGTGGCTGCCGGGCTGGCAGCCCAATCCGTCCACCACCTGGTGGGAACTCCGGGGCCAGGGAGTTCTGGTGCGCGCGCCGCGCCTAAGCCAGGGCGAAGTGCAGGCCATCATGGAACGCTTGCGCTATAATCGGGTAGCCGCATTGCAGCACATGCCCATTGATAACATCATGCGCACCATTGGCGCTGCCATCGGGCGCTGGCTCGACCCCTTCTCAGCCGAACTGCACCAAGCCTGTTCGCTCATCCCAGCCTTCACGGGTTATCCAGAGGCTGCTGTGCGCAAGGGTCTCGCCACGCTATTGCCATCGTTTCGCGATGAGCAACTGCGCCGGCTCCTGGTGGAAGAGCTGGGAGACCCTGAAGTCCTCGACGGCTTCCGCCCTCGACGCGGTGCACCAGGACTCACCTGCGCCAGCGGGCCGGCGTTGATCGCCCATAACTTCGCAGGCAACATTCCTGGGCTCCCGGCGCAGAGCCTTGTGGCGGCAACGCTGGCCAAAGCGGCAAGTCTCGGCAAGGTCGCTGCCGAGGAGCCCGTGTTCGCTCCCCTGTTCATTCGGTCCATCGCCGCCATTGACCCGCAACTCGCCGGGTGCATGGCCGTCACCTACTGGCCAGGTGAACCAGTGGATGACGCAGCTTTGGCGGTCTGGCGATGCGCCGACGCCGTGATCGCTTACGGCAGCGACCGCGCGATCGCCGGCCTCCAACAGTTGGTGCCTCGCTCCACTCCATTTGTTGCCTACGGACACAAGCTCAGTTTTGCTGTGATCGCCGCCGATTCCGTTGAACCGAGCAGTGTGAAGCAAACCGCGCGGCGCGCTGCGTACGACGTGTGTCGCTACGATCAGCAGGGATGCTTGTCGCCGCACGTGTTGTATGTTGAGGCACAGGAGCACGCTGCCGTTGATCGATTCGCTCAGGAACTTGCCGCCGAACTGGAGCGGTGGTCAGCACTTGTGCCCAGAAGTTCACTGTCTCCGGAGGAGCAATCCACACTCCGACGATTGCGCGAACAGCAGCACTTCCGCGCGGCTCAGGGATTGGCGACCGTTTTGGGATCAGATTCAGATGCGTGGACTGTGCTGGTAGATAGCGACCCGACATTTCGAGCGAGCTGTCTCAACCGCACGATTTGGGTGCTGCCAGTGTCCCGGCTGGAGGACGTTCCGGACCTGCTCGCGCCAGTGCGCGCCTATGTGCAAACAGCTGGCGTGGCCGCTAGCCACGAACGACTGATGGCCATCGCCACCATGCTGGCAAGCGCGGGCATCGACCGGGTGTGTCCAATAGGGCAAATGGGCGATGCGCCGGCCACGTGGCACCACGACGGCCGTTTCCACGTGCTGGACCTGTTGCGCTTTACGGATGTGGAGCCCGAGGCCACGGTGGGACGCTGGGAGTTTTCTCACCCTGACGGCGGCGTGCTCGGTTCGGCACGCGGCGCAGCACCGGCGGCAAAGGAAGCCACATGACCAGCACACCCAATGTTGCCACACAACCTGCTGCCGATGGCGGTGCCACGCCGCCTGGCTTGCAGTATGGCCTGGAGGAGAAACCGCCACTGCCGCAGATGATCGCGCTGGGCGTGCAGCACGTATTGGTGTCCAATGTCTGGTTGGATCCCGTGTTTGTCGCCGCGGTGGCCGGACTCGACGCGGTGAAATCCGGCAACCTCGTGAACGCCATCTTTCTGGCGGCTGGCTTGGTGACGCTAGTCCAAGCGACGCGCCTGGTACGGCTGCCGGTGGTAGAAGGTCCATCAGCAGCTTTCGACGGGCTTATGATCGGCTTCGGCAAGGGCGGGCAACTGGCGATGGCGACCACCGGCCTCTTGATCGGTGGGGCGCTGGTGTTCCTGGTCTCCATCACCGGGTTGTTGGGCAAGGTCCGGCGGCTGTTTTCGCCTGCCGTAACTGGTGCCGTCATCTTGCTGGTCGGAATTGCGCTAGCCAAATACACGCTAGAGGAATACTTTGGCGTGTTCACCAAAGACCCGTCTGGCTGGCGCACCCTGGTCGTGGCCACCGCGACGCTGACCACCGTGGTAGTCACCGGCGGATTTGGTCGGGGGCCCGTGCGCAGCTTCGCTTTTATCTGGGGGTTGTTGGTTGGCGATGTGTTGAGCGCGCTGTTCGGGCGGCTGAGTTTTGCAAGCGCTACATCGGCGTCCTGGCTAGGAATACCGCAGTTCCTGCCGTATAACGGTTTGCAGTTTGACCTTGGCGTGACCGTCGCGCTGGTGATAGCTTTTCTGGTGGCCGTCATCGAGGCTATCGGCGTGTACTATGCCGCTGGGGAGATCGTACACACGACCATCGACGACCGGCGGATCAACCTGGGGATGGCCGGCGAAGCCGTAGGATCGATGATCTCGGCCTTGTTTGGCGGCTTCGCCACCACGGCCTACGCGCAGAACGTCGGACTCATCAAGCTCACCGGAGCTGGCAGCCGCTACCCGGTCATGGTGGCAGGGGTGATCTTCCTCGTCCTCGCGTTCGTGCCCAAACTTGGTTCGGCTCTGGTCGCGACGCCAGACCCCGTGGTCGGCGGCATCTTCTTGCCTGCTGCCGCCACGCTCATCTTCACTGGCGTCAGCGCCCTGGCACGTACACCAGATACCCCGCGCCATGTCGCAATCGGTGGGTTAGCAGTGATGCTAGGCACCGGCATCCCTACGTTAGGGGACCCGTTCTTTGCGGCGCTGCCGGCGACGGTGAGCGCGCTGCTGATTCAGCCGGTGGTGGTCGGTGCCGTGAGCGCACTCATTTTGGAAGTGCTACTCGCACAGCTGCCGGATCGCTTCGGCTGGGCTCGCCCAGGTCTCTAGCGTAATCCAACTCCGCCCCAGGGGACTAGGGCAGTGCAACCAGGAAGCCTGCACGCTTCTGGTGCAGCGTCCCCCTCGCCAGGGGGGTCGGACCTTTACAACGACCGGCCGCGCAGGTGGCAGGTGTCATTGAGCAAGTTAATGACGGCGCCGGTCGGGTAGAGCGCCACCTCGCTGATGCTGGCAGGCTGGAGGTTGAACTGCCAATGGGAGGTGACGGGTAGTCCGGTGAGCACACACAGCGCCACGCGCAAGGGACCGCCGTGGGCGACAATCGCTACCGTACCTTGAGGCCGCTGTTGTGTCACACGGGCAAGGGCAGCGACGACGCGCTGGTGCACCGCGAGCAGTGACTCGCCATCTGGCATGGCGGCGCTTGCCTCATTCGCAGCCCATGAATGGGCGGCAGCCGGAAACCGCTCTACAACGTCCGCCCAGCGCAATCCCTCCGCCTGACCGTAGTCAACTTCGCGCCACAGCGGCTCCTGCTCCAGTTCGAGTTGCCGTTGTTCGGCGAGTGCCCGCGCCGTGTCGATAGACCGCTGGCGGTCACTGGTCACGATGGCGTCCAGATGGACGGTCCGCAGCCGGGCCGTTAGCGCCGCGGCTTGTCGTTCCCCGAGTGGCGTGAGCGTGGTGTCGGTGCTGCCGTTATAGCGCAGCTCTTTGTTCCAGGGAGTTTGACCGTGGCGGATGAAGTACAGACGGAGCACACTGGGTACTGTACCCGTTGAGCAGGACCACACCTTGTGACGCCGAGCATCACGACGCGTTGGTACGTATGCTTGCTGGTAGAATCTGCGAGGTCGGAGACGCGGTCCATCGTGCGTGTGTAGGGGATCAACAGCCGCACGGGAGAGCGAGTAGCCTATGGCTCGAGTACTCTCAGCGCAAGCGTTGCCAGTAACCATCCCGGATACCGGAATCGGCAGCCGCTCCGTTTTCACCATTGTGTCAGCTGGCGTGCTAATAGCGCTTGACATCATGACAGTTGTGTTCGCGTTCGCGATCGCCTGGCACGTACGGTTTGAGACGGCGTTGTTACCCATCAAGTCCATAACGCCGTGGTTTTCGTTTGCCGTGATGGGCTGGTTTACGGCCGTCATCATGGTGGGCACACTCGCCGTTCGCCGGTTGTACATGGTCAAGCCCGGTGGTTCAACGCTGGAATACTCCTGGGGGCTGGTGGTCGGCACGACGTCGGCGTTCTTGCTCAGCATCGCTCTCACGACGTTCATCCTCAAATTCGATTACCCGCGAGCGGCGACTGGCATCGCCTGGATCGTCGCCACGGTGGGCATTGAGGCGGAGCGTCATCTGGTTCGGTCGATCGCCCAACGCCTACACCGTCGTGGCATTGCTCCGGTGCGGACGTTGCTTATCGGCACTGGTGACACTGCTCAAACCATTATTGACCGCGTAAACGATCAGCCTCGGCTCGGCCACCGCATCGCCGGCATCCTATCGGACGATGCCGCCATGTGGGGCAAGAGCATCAACGGTATCCCAGTGGTTGGTTCGACTGACGAGCTCGAGCAGTTCATTGCCGAGCAACGCATCGATGAAGTGCTTATCGCGCTTCCTGGTGCTACGCATCAGCGCATCGTTGACCTTATTGTCCGCATCCCCACGGATGGCGTGGATGTCAAGGTCGCGCCAGACTTGCTCCAGCTCATGGCCGATGGCGTGTCTATCGATGACCTGTCCGGCATCCCGCTCGTCACCGTCAAGCAAGGTTCGCTGCGCGGCTGGAACCGGATCGTCAAGCGAGCGCTAGACGTGGTGTTCTCGACGCTGGTGCTCATTTTCATGAGTCCGGTGTTGATGCTCATCGCACTACTGGTCAAGATCACATCGCGCGGCCCGGCGTTGTATTCGCAGGAGCGCATCGGCTACAACGGAGAACATTTTCAGGTGCTCAAATTCCGGTCGATGCGCGTGGACGCCGAAAAACACGGCCCTGGCTGGACCCGCCAGAACGACGACCGCCGCACCCCAATCGGCACATTCTTACGCCGCTTTTCGCTGGATGAGCTGCCGCAGTTCATTAACATCCTGTTTGGCGACATGAGCATCGTGGGTCCCCGACCGGAACGGCCTATGTACGTCGAACAGTTCAGCCAATCGATTCCGCGCTACATGGAGCGCCATCGCGAACGCTGCGGCTTGACCGGTTGGGCGCAAGTCAACGGTTTGCGCGGCGACACTTCGATTGAGTTGCGGACGCGCTATGACCTGTACTATGTAGACAACTGGTCGCTGATGCTCGACTTGCGCATTATCGCGCTCACCTTGCTGCGATTGCTTCGCGACGATTCGGCGTATTAGGCCATGCGCGTCCTCCAGCGGTTTGAACGGTTCGTGCAGCGTGGCGTCGAGCGCCCGTTTACCCGTCTCACTGGGAGCAGCTTGCAACCAGTCGAGGTCGCGAAGTTTCTGGAAAAGGAGATGGTTGCCAATCGCAAAGTCGTTGGCAATCGTGTGTACGCGCCAAACTGGTTCCGAGCCGAGCTGTCGGTGGTGGAGTTCCGGCAGTTTGAGCCAATCCTGCAGCAGTTAGAGCGCGAAATCGCCTCGGACCTCAACCGGCAAGCGAGCAGCCACCACTACATACTGCTGGGCGCCATCACCGTCGAGTTGCTGGCCAGCGCTACCTTGCGGAAGGGAGACGTGCTGGCGACGGCCGAGCTGCGCGACACGCCACTAGCTGCCGCCTCTACCGGCTTGTTGGAACAGGCGGTCCCCGTATCCGATCCAGCGCCGGCACCTGCCCAACAACAGGCTTCCGATCTGGCGCCGGCGCTAGCGCCTACTCCCGGCCAAACCGTCGTCATGCCGGCCAACGCAGGAGTGGCGGCCGCGCCAGCAGCAACGGCGCCCACAACGACCACGCCGCCACTACTCATCTTTCGCGATGAACAAGGCGTTGAGCAGCGCATCCGCATGCCCGCCGGACACCTCACGGTGGGACGCAGTCTTGAAAACGACATTGTGCTCGATGGCCTGAGCGTAAGCCGGGAGCACGCAAGGCTCACTTATGCGACCGA
>JANWJO010000132.1 GCA_025449435.1 Chloroflexota bacterium
GCTGAGCTCGCGCCAATCGCTACCACTGGGATGCCGCACGTCGCGAAGGGGAAGTGATCACTCGCTGATGGCAGCGACGATCGAAAGTCGACGGGCAAATTGAGGCCATCGAGCCGCGACGTGAGTTCGTCGAAGGCCTGCGGTGGCCACACATTGGCGCGCAGCCGGCCGAGTTCGCCGGTAACGATCGAGTCAAGATTGAGCACCCACTGCACAGCATCCAGCGCTGTGCCTGCCGTGCGCGCGTAATGCCAGGCACCCAGCAAGCCACGTTCCTCGCTGCCCCAAAAACATAAACGGACGCTCTTCCGCAACCCGTCGCGGTGCGCGTGCAACGCGCGAGCTAGCTCCAACACTACCGTCGTGCCGCTGCCGTTGTCGCTTGCACCCTGAGCGATGTCGTGAGCGTCGTAGTGTGCGCCGATCAGCACCACCTCAGGCGACGCCCCGGCGATGTCGACGACGATATTGCCACTGGTCACTGCGAGGTGCTGGTGATTGAACGTCAGTTTCAAGGTAACCGGGCCGAGGCGCATCTTTCGTTCCAACATCGCGGCTGTTTCGGCGGCGATGCCAAAACCCGGTATCGGCGCGGTGCCCGTGGAGGCAATGCCACCTGTTACGGCCAGCATGCCAGGATTACGCTGGGCGTACAAGAAGGCGATTGCACCTGCGTTCACCGCTCGCAAATACTTGGTTCGCCGATGTGACGAAGGAACGTTCCCACTCTCTCGCCGGCCCGACTCTGCTCCACACAACGCAATGTTCCCGCGCAAGCGGTCGCCTATCTTGACGAAGTCGGCCTCCTCTCCGTCGCCCACATCAATCAGTTCGCCCTCAAACTCCCCGCTCGGGCACCCAGGCAGTGCAATTCCTGGCACCGGCTCGTTGGTGGGGCTCGTCGTAGACACTAGTTCCGTACCGCGCTCCCACCCCTGAAACCGGAACGGTAGGTACGCAGGTTCGATGCCAGTGATGCGCGCCAGTTCGCGTAGCAGGAAGCCGCCTGCAGCGGCTTCCAAGGCAGAACCGGCGGGCCGGCCCCCAAAGGTGTCTGCCAGTTCCTGGAGGAACGGTGCAGCGGTCGCCGATAAGAACAGCGACCCGACCAGTGAAGCGTCGAGCTGTGTGGTTGCCAAGTGTGGTTCTTCCAATTGCCTCGCAGTCAATAAACAAGAGTTGAGGGTATCACTCCACCGTAAACGTCGCTGCGCCTGTGCCACCAGCGGTTCGCGCCAGCACACTTGCTGTTCCCTGCCTGGCCGACGCCGGAACCGTGAACGTGATGCGGTACACGCCTGAGGCGTTGGAACTGCCAGCGAAATCGAGCGACATACCGCCGGTGAAGGTCACAACGACCGATATGGAGGCATTTGCTGGCCCAACCACGGCGATCCCTTGCATCGCTCCGGGAGCAGTTTGAGCCAAGCCAACCTGGACGGCCATAGTGAAGAGCGTGGCACTCGGGGTAGCTGTATGGGTTGGTGGCCGGGGTGTCGGTGTGAACGTCAGCAGGCGCGGACGTGACGTCGCTGTAGGAGGAGGTGTGGTTGGTGTAGGTGGGATGGCCGTCGCCGTAGGTGGTACTGGAGTCGCGCTCGCTGCCGGTGTCGCGGTAGCGGATATAGGCGTCGCTGTGGGCGGCTTCGGCGTAGGGCTGGGAGTGCCAACCGGCGTTGGCGTTGATGCTACGGAGAGGCCGAGCAATGCCGATGGGCTCATGTGCACCGTTAGCGACGTCGATGCTAGGAGGTCGGAAGAAGTTGAGGTCGACGTAATGGACGCGCTTATCGAGGCCGTCTGCGACAACGTGGCATCGGCTTCAGACGAGGACCTGGTTGTTCCCAACGCCTGGTTCGGAGGAGCCGTTACGATTGCAGATGTGCTGGCCGCAGTGACTAGAGTTGGCGGCATCTTCGCCGCGGTACTCAGTTGCTGGTTGAAAGCCGTCTGCGATGGGTCACCGGCAGCAGGAGCGTTTTGCTGGGCGATCACATAGGCGACAAATACGCCTAAGGACGCGACCAAGACCAGGCTTAACACATCGCGATAGGTCAGGGCACGCACGATGCGCCGAAAGGTTTTACCCATGCTGACTGGTACTTGTCATCGAGACCTGCCGGGATGTGACCGTCATCGCTCCACTGGCCGGCAAGGATTGCTAGCCGACGACCGTAATCCATCATAGGTGGGATGTGCTAAGCTAAGCAAGTCGGTCAACGTAGTAGAGATTGGTGCCCCAGATGAGCGTAACGCGCGAACGCCTGGCGCAGGGCTTGTCCTATCCCCAATTTGTCGCAGTGATGACCAAGAACCAAGATCGCCTGACCGCTAGTGAAGCGCAGGTCCACGTGAGTCAAGGTAATCTGACCTTCTTCGCCGGATTGCCGCACAAACTCGACGTGGTTGTTCTCGCCGAAGATTGGTGTGGTGACGTCATTGCCAACTTGCCGGTTCTTCAGCAACTCGCCGAGCAAACGGGCAAATTCTCGCTGCACATATTTCTGCGTGACCAAAATGACGACTTGATGCAGCTGTTTCTCAAGGACGGCAAACATAAGTCCATACCCGTGTTCGCCTTTTTTGACGACAACCTCACCGAGTTGGGCCGGTTCATCGAGCGACCGCCAGCGTTTAATACGCTCCGTGCTGATCGCCGGACGGCCCTATATGCGGCTCATCCAGAGATCGGTGCGGCCGACACACCGGTTGACGATTTGACCGACGACCAGCGGCAAGCGCGACAGCGCCTCTTGGGAGAATTGGAACAGAGCATCGCTCAAGATCGCATCCGGATGGTGATTCAGGACATTCGGGCGATTTGTGAGAAGGCTGTCCCGGCCGTCCGCTAGCCCTATTCCGGCCGTCGCCAAAAGTGGGTTGTGTATTCGTCCGCTTATTTTCCACTTGACGTATCGTGTGCCTGCGGAATCTGTTGGAGCAACCCGCTGCGCAGTTCCTGCAACGCCGGACTCATCCGCACCTCGTACGACCGCTTCGGTTGGAGCTCAAGGATTTCGGCCGGGCATCGCCGCAGGCTCTGCTGAGCGAGCTCCCAGATTTCGGAGAGCGGTGGCAAGCTACCAGGAACCACGCTGCCGCTGACGACCACTGGCTTAAGTAAGCGCGTACCCGACTGGGGGGCGGGTTCACTGGCAAGTGTGACCTCATCACGCTCAAAGTCACCAATCCGGTACACCTCTTTGCGTCCGGGCCAGGTGCTTTTTGGTCCAGCATTCTTGTATTTTGGTTTTTCAGTTCCGTCACTGGCCGTATAGGCAACCAGCTTGTACACGCCGCCCAGTGAGCCACCAACGACAGCGTGGTCGAGGTTGCCTGCTCCGACGCCGAGCGCCGTACCTACGCCGAACGAGTCGATTGGTGCGCCGGCATCAAGCAGTTGTGCTATGGAAAACTCATCCAGATCACCACTGGCCAGGATCTTCACGTCGGGGAGTTGCGCGTTATCCAAGACGTTGCGTACGTACTGACTATCGGCAACAAGATCGCCGCCATCCAACCGGACGGCGGCTAGCGTGTGCCCGAGCCGGTTTTGAAAGTCAGCGGCTACATCGACCGCGGTGTGTATCGCCTGGCGAGGGTCGTAGGTGTCCAGGAGCAGGGTATAGCGATTATAGGTTTGTGCCACCGCTGCGAACGCTTCCCGCTCGCTATCGAAGAGCTGAACCAGCGCGTGCGGGATCGTTCCGGTGGCGAGCAAGCGATATTGATAGGCTGCCGCCAGGAAGGAGGTGCTTGAACAGCCGCCAATGAATGAAGATCTGGCCACCACGAACGGCTCCTGCGCACGACGGTAAGAAAACTCAGCGACGCGCTTACCGCGCGCGGCGTGTACGACTCGTGCCGCCTTGGTCGAAATGAGCGATGCCAGGTTGATGGCATTGAGTAGGCCCGACTCGATGAGCAATGCCTCGCGGTAGGGAGCCGTGATGCGCAGCAATGGCTCGTGGGGAAACGCTAAGGTGCCTTCTGGCATGGCCAGTATCTCGCCAGTGAACTGGAGCGATTCAAGTTCGTCCAGGAAAGCAGGGTTGTAGTCCCGAATTTGAGCCAGATAGTGCAGGTCGTCGCGTGTGTAATGAAAGCTCCGCACAAACTCCAGCGCTTGTTCCAGGCCGCTCAAAAGCACATACGCACCACCGAAAGGAGCTGAGCGTACATATAGGTCAAACGTAGCCACCCCGTTCTGGCCGGCGACCCAGCTGATATAGGCTGCATCCGGGTGGTACATGTCGGTCAGTAGCCCGGGATTGATACCCTCGCGCCAGGCAGTCCGCCCATACCCGTCACGGATAGGACGCCCAGCCGTCATTGGTCGGTCCCGTCGTCCAGCAGCAATGGCTTCAACCAGTTCAACGTCTCAACGTGAACACCCGCCGACACCAACGCACTGAGTGCGCGTTCGGCGTCGCCCGGCTGCACGTTCACACCACGTACGCCATCCAGTAACACCGTAGTCGCGAAGCCGAACTTCAACGCATCGAGGGCCGTCGCCTTGACGCAATAGTCGGTTGCTAGTCCACCAATGTATACAAACTGCGTGTCACGTCGCTTTAGGATGTCCAAGAGCGTGGCGCCGGTGGAGTCGGTCGCCTGAAAGGCCGAATAGGCGTCGTCCGTTGGGCCGGTCCCCTTGGACACGATCACCGCGTCATTGGGCAACGTGAGATTGGCATGGAACTCCGCTCCCAGCGTCCCGTGCACACAATGTGCTGGCCACAACCCGCCCATCGACTTAAAGTGCGTGGTCTGTGCGGGGTGCCAATCTCTGGAGACGACGACTAGCCTGCCCGCCTGTGCGAACAGTGCAGCATAGTCCGTTAGGACTGGCATAACCTCGTCACCGCGTGGAACCGCGAGTGCGCCGCCAGGACAGAAGTCATTCTGGGGATCCACGATGATCAGCGCGCTGGTCACTTGGTCCTTCCCTCGAGCATGGTGAGCGATACATCAGCATCCTCTACTCCGGTGAAACGATACAACCGGGGTGGACGGTGCCGGTTACCGCTGAGCCATTGGTCGGTTGCTTCAACGACTCCAGATGCCAGCGCTTTGTGAATGAAGTTTCCTGGATCGAGCTTTCGTTCCAAGATGACTTCGTACACGTGCCGAAGTTGCGCCATTGAAAACAGCCGGGGCAAAAACTGAAAGGCAACCGGGCGGTACGACACCTTGTTGCGCAACCGTTGCAGGGCGGTCTGCACAATCTCGTCGTGATCAAACGCCAGCTCTACCGGAACGTCACTCAAAGTGAACCAGCGAACGTGCCAGGAGGTAGGTGGGAGGCGGGAGAGGTCATGTTGCCGTACCAGCGCGTAGTAGGCCACCGTGATAACACGCCCACGCGGGTCGCGGTGCAGCCCGCCGAAGGAGTACAACTGCTCCAGATACACGTGATCCAGTCCGGTTTTCTCCTGCAGCACACGACCGGCGGCGACATTCAGGGCTTCGTCCCGCAGCAAGAATCCACCAGGTATGCTCCACCGACCGGCGAATGGTGGTGCATCGCGCTTGATCAACAAGACGTTCAGCCGGTCACACCCATCGAGGCCCGGCATGAGCGTGAAAATGACAACGTCCACGGCAACGAGCGGCTGCTCGAAGTCCTGCGGGGCGTGTTCTTGTGGCATTCACAACATCTTAGGGCGGTGAGGAGCCGCTGTCAACTGCGTTCGACTTACGACTGGGTTGATCCGTTACCTTCGAGTGCCATCCAGAGCCATCCGCAGCGTCGGTGATATTCCGGGTGCTTGGTCAGGAACCGGCCGCACGTGAGGTCCAGATACCGCGCTCACAGGTAGATGAGCTCACCCTCGGGATCGGTTTGCTCCCGCGGCATTGGCCATGGCCCAGTAGGGCGCGACGATTTTCATGTCGTCTTCACCAGGAGCCACTTGTTGGCAGTCAGCGTACGCGCTGTCACGGTTTCCCTGACAACGAGCTACCAAGCGAGGAAGTTGCCGTTGAAAGTTGAGCTCGCTCATTCATAGACCTTTGCCGTAAGTAAGAGCTGCCCAAAGAACCTCCAGTCCACGTTTGTGGGCATTGCTAGTCTGGCGTTCTGAAAAAATCCATCGACGCCCTCAATAACCGCCGCCAGCGCATCGAGATATCGCTCGAGAGTGACATTCTCCCAACTGTCACGGTCTGTTTGCAGATCGGTGAGCAACGCTTGAACAAAGAGGGCCAATTCCTCTCGAGAGGATACCTTCAAAAGTTGGTCATGGAGATCCATCAATTCTCACCTCGGATAGTGATCGAAGTACCGCCGTTCTTCGTGTCAAATTTCCCGTGATCTCTCCTTAGCTCGGCTTGCGTTGCCAGGCGATATGGAATTGGCATGTCTGCTCGCCGAAACGTCTCAAGGCGGCGATTGTCCAAGGTAAAAATAAGACCGTCTCGTTCCACCAATCGTATGGGTGGCACATCGATGGGCGAACAATACCAGTTCGTAGATCGTCTGCGAGTTGTGCGACCGAGCCGCCGCTCGCAAACCGAAATGATGCTTTTCCTTATTCCAGGGGCACAGGGTGTTGGTGCTGGTGTCGTCACCGAGCGAGCCGTCTTTGGGATGCTCGTTGGGGATGCCCACGCTGGCCAGGCAGCCAGCGAAGGTGCAGAGCGCTGGGCTGGGTAGGAGACATTGCGGGCTGTTGGGCGACGTGATTTGACCGTTGGGTGGGTTGGCTGAACTGGCGGGCGGCGGCTGAGATCGCTGGCTTGGTCCACACCAGTGAGGAGCCAAAATCGCTGTTACAAGCGACTATCGCCTGGCCAGTCGGGTCGGTGCCGAGTGCGCAGGTAGATCAGCCCGCTCTCGCCATCGGTCTGCCAA
>JANWJO010000133.1 GCA_025449435.1 Chloroflexota bacterium
GATGATGATGCCGGCGCAGTCGAACGCGTTGGCGCTGTAAGCGCCGATGTCGCTCTTGTACGCGGCGGTGTAGTCGGTGATGAACTGCTTGGCTGCGGGCAGCGCGTTGGCATACACCGCAGCGACCGTGTAGTAGGCGTTATCGGCGGCAGCACCCGCATCCTTGATGAATGTTGCGTCGCTGATGCCGTCACCCGCCACATAGGGGATGGCGGCCATACCGGCGTCGGCCATTTGCGCGCGGAAAAGGCCGCCGCCGTTAGAAGACGTGCCACCAAAGTACACGACGTCCGGCGACATGCTCTGAATCTTGGTGATCAGCGACTTGAAGTCGGTCTGCCCCTTGGTGAAGTGCTCATGCCCGAGCACTTTGCCGCCCTTTTTCGTGAATTCGGCTGAGTATGTATCAGCGATGCCTGCGCCGTAGGTTTCGTTGTCGTCAACAATGAACACGGCCTTCTTGCCGAGGGTATCAATGGTGAAGTCGGCGCCGGCAGGGCCTTGAATGTCGTCGGTGGTGCAGACGCGGAAGTAGGCAATCTTGGTGGGGTTGGACGTGCGCAGCTTGTCCCCGCCGAACTCCGGCTTGGTGAGTCCCTGGTTCGTGTTCGAGGGGCTGATCTGCGCGAGGCCCGCTTCATTGGTGAGGGGAATCTCCGCCTGCGCCACGTTGCTATTAAAGGGGCCGACCACCCCAATGACCTGCTTATCCTGAATGAACGTCTGGATGTTGCGGGCGCCCTGCTGCGGGTCGTGCACGCCATTGACCGCATCGTCGAGCGGGGTGGCCACGAACGTGACGCCGGGCACGAGTTGCTTGTCGTTGGCTTGTTGAATCGCGAGCTTGGCACCGTTCATGGCCGGTACGCCGTCACTACCATCGGCGCCGGTGATCGGCAAGTCGATACCGATCTTCCAGATGGTAGCGGCAGCAGCAGCGGCACTGGTGGTGACGGCCGCGGCGCTGGTAGTCGCCGCTGCCGCGGAGCTAGTTACCGCGGCGGCGCTGGTGGCAACTGCTGCTGCCGAACTGGTCACTGCTGCAGCGGCACTGGTGGCACTCGAAACGGCAGTGCCGGCCCCGCAGGCTGCCAGTAAAGCGGCACTCGCGGCGCCGGCACCAATGGACAGTACGCGGCTCAGTACTTGACGACGGGACTGAAGAGACACCTTGGATATCCTCTCCGATGCGCAAACGCATCGATATACGCGGCAAACGGCCTTCACCCGTCCCGCCGCATTTCTGTTGCACACTACCCGATTCCAACTTGCCGTTGACGCGCGTTAATGCGCGCGGACGCATCTTGCGACGTAGCTAGTTGGTGACCCAAATGACGCACGATTATAAGTAATGGCACGGCTGTTGTAAAGCAGACAGTGACCTCGCCAGGTTGACTTCACAACGTGGCAATGCCACATCTTGTGCCACTATTGGGGCAGAAGTGACCTCTCACTCATAGCAATGGCAGCGCTTAGGTCACCGCGAGCCGCCGCCGGAGCAACAAAACGGTGTTACCCTGGGCCATGAGCACCCCTGCCAGGACGATTACGCCACCCACCGGCTGATTCCAGGTCAGCGGCTCGCCGAGAATGAGCACGCCAGCAGCCGTAGCGATGACGGGCAAAACATAGGTAATCGTCGTGCTGCGGGATGGCCCGATGTCTCGGATCAAGCTGTAGTTCAACACGTAGGCCAGCCCTGTGCCCAGAATGCCCAGCACCAACACACTACTGACGGCGGTCCAGTGCAAGTTGACCGGTGGAAGCGACAGGAAGGGCACAAATACCGCGAACTCGGCCGAAGCGCACAATAGCTGCCCGGCCGACAGTGAAAACCCGGAGATGCCTCGACTGGTCAAGTGCTTTCGAATGTAGGGATAGCCGACGGCGTACGAAGTAGACGCGGCGAGGCACGCGAGGTTGCCGAGCAACGCCTGGCCGCCAAGCCCGCGCCAGGCGCCGAGCACAATCAGCACGCCGGCGAAACCCAGGAACAAGCCAGCAATGCGATCGCGCCCCGGCTTGTCTGCCGGTAAGGTGAGCATCACCAAGAGCATGGTGGAGAGTGATGTGGTGGCATTCCAAATGCCGGCGACTGCGGAGGTCACCATCGTTTCGCCCAGGGCAAATAACGAAAACGGAATGACATTGACCAGGAGCGCGACGAACGCCAGATGGAGCCAGACTACCGGATCAGTTGGCAACTTTTCACGCCGCCAAAGCTGCAGAATAACCAGTGTCGCCGCACCAAACACGGTGCGGCCCATAGCAACTTGCAACGGCGCAAAGCTCCCCAAGCCCAACTTGATAAAGAAGAAGCTCAGGCCCCAAATCGAGGACAGCGCGATGAACCGTACCGGCCACGGGAAGCCTTGCGCCGGCGCTGTGGATGAGGGCTCAGGCACCGGCAAGGATCGCGCCCTGGCCGGAGTGAAGGCCGCTTGCTACGCTACTCATGGATCGTGCGTACGCCTCGACGACCTCCAGCCGCCTCTCTACCGGAGTGCGTTCGAGCAGCGAGACGAACGCGCTCCCCACGAAGGCAGCCTCAACGTACTTGCCTACTTCCATGACCTGTGCTGGCGTGCCAATGCCAAAGCCTGCACCGAGAGGTAGCTGCGTATGCTGGCGCACGCGCTGAAAGAACGGCGGCAGGTCTGCAGGTAGCGACGTGCGTTCGCCGGTGACGCCCCGTACGGTGACGCAATAGACAAAGCCAGCGGTTTGCGCGCAGATCGTGGCGATGCGGCGCTCGCTCGAGTTCGTCGCCACGAGAAAGGCCAGGTCGAGCCGAGCGTGTTGGGCGGCTGCCGCAAATTCCTGAGCTTCTTCAGGTGGCAGGTCGGGGACGATGACGCCATTGACCCCCGCATCTACGGCTGCCGCGCAAAACCGGGCGAGCCCATACTGCAGGAAAGGGTTGTAATAGCCCATAAACACCAGCGGTGTCGTTACACGCTGGCGGCACTCCCGGGCGATGTCTAGGCACTTGGCGAGTGTGACCCCATTGGCGAGCGCCCGCTGCCCCGATCGCTGGACCGCCACGCCATCGGCGATCGGATCGGAAAAAGGGATGCCGAATTCGATGACGCTAGCGCCGCCACGTGTGAGCGCCTCCACCACATCCGGCGTCGCATCCAGCTCTGGAAAGCCCGCCGTGACATATGGCATGAAAGCGACGTGCCCGCGCGTCGACGCTGCTTGAATCGCCTGGGTTGTGGCCGACACGCCGCTCACTCCTTAATCCAGACCCAACACGTGGAGGACGGTGGGCATATCCTTGTCGCCCCGCCCGGAGAGGTTGACGAGCACCGGGCCATCGCGCTGTTCGGCGCGTGATGCCGAGAGCCAGGCGAGTGCGTGTGACGACTCCAGTGCCGGCAGGATGCCTTCGGTGCGCGCCAAGAGCTGGAAGGCTTCCAAAGCCTGGTCGTCGGTGACGCCAACGTAGCGAGCGCGACCACTGTCGGCTAAGAAGCAATGCTCCGGACCGACGCCAGGGTAGTCGAGGCCGGCCGAAATGGAATGTGTCTCACGAATCTGTCCGTCTGCGTCCTGCAGCACGTAGGTGCGGGCGCCGTGCAGCACACCAACGCCGCCTGCCGAAATCGACGCAGCATGCTCCAAGCTATCCAGACCGTGTCCTGCAGCCTCTACTCCAGTAAGCTTCACAGAAGGATCGGCCACAAATGCCGAGAAAATACCCATAGCGTTACTACCGCCGCCGACACAAGCCACGACCTCAGCCGGAAGGCGCCCAGTGAGCTCCAGCATTTGGGTACGGGCTTCACGGCCGATGACCGATTGCAACTGACGGGTCATGGTCGGGTACGGATGTGGCCCCGCTACGGTGCCAAAGACGTAAAACGTGGTGTCTGACGTCGCAGCCCAGTCGCGCATCGCCTCGTTGATGGCGTCTTTGAGCGTGCGGCTGCCAGCATCTACGCTATACACGGTGGTCCCAAGGAGTTTCATCCGCTGTACATTGGCAGCTTGACGCCGGATGTCTTCGCTACCCATGTACACCACACACTCGAGTCCGAGCATCGCAGCAGCGGTAGCTGTCGCCACGCCGTGCATGCCGGCGCCCGTCTCGGCGATGAGGCGGCTCTTGCCCATACGCACGGCGAGAAGCGCCTGGCCGAGCGCGCTGTTGATCTTGTGCGCCCCCGTGTGGGCGAGGTCTTCCCGCTTCAGGAAAACGCTCATCCCTGTCGCCTGCGACAGCCGTTCCGCCGGATACACAGGCGTCGGCCGCCCAACGTAATGCTTGAGCAACCAGTCGAGTCGCTGATGGAAACTGGGATCTGCCCAGGCAGTGGCAAATGCCGTTTCCAGTTCTTCGAGCGGCGCCATGAGCAGTTCCGACACGTAGCGTCCACCGAAGCGGCCAAAGTATCCAGTGCGCACGCCAGCCTGCGCTTGGGCAGCCACAGTCATCGCAGTATCCCTTTAACGGCGGCGACAAAGGCCGCGATGCGCAGCGGATCCTGTGTGCCATTGGTCTCGATGCCGCTGCTGACATCGACGCCATCTGGTTGCACCGCGGCGATGGCCTGCACGACGTTCTCGGGAGACAGCCCTCCGGCCAGGAATACCTGCGGCCGCTCAGCCTGTGCCACGATGCGCTGCGCGAGGGTCCAATCGGTCTGTTGACCAGAACCACCCCATCCCACGCCACTGGGCTCCAGGAGGGCTGCAAACACCTGCGCGTCCAATCGAGGTAGCTCTGGGTGTTGCACGGTCGGCCGGAAAGCCCGAATGACTGGCCGCTTGAGGTGCAGCACATCCGTTGCTGACTCCTGACCGGAGAGCTGCACTAGATCGAGTCCGCAGTGCTGGGCGATTTCATTGATCTGGTGAGGTGACGTATTGACGAAGATGCCGACGGCACGGATGCTGGAGCGCCGCTGCAACTGCCCCAAGATGCTGCGCGCTGTCTCCGGGGCGACATAACGCCGCGCCGGTGGATGGAATATGAAGCCTATGAAATCAGCTCCCGCCCCGACGGCAGCTTCAGCGCCGACGATATCGCGCGTGCCGCAAATCTTCACCAGAGCTGGGGGCTTAAGCACTGCCGGCTCTCCCCGCCTGCACCAGTGCGGCGACGGCCGCGCCAGGATCATCGGCGGTCACAAAGGCTTCGCCAACGAGCACCGCATTGACGCCCCACTCCTTGACCCTGCCAACGTCAACAGGAGTCTTGATGCCACTCTCGCTCACCGAGGTCATGCCGCTAGGCATGTAACCCATAAGTTCCTCGGTAGTGTCCAGATCCACCTGGAAGGTGTGTAAATCACGGTTGTTGATGCCGATGATGTCCGCACCGGCGTTGAGGGCACGGTCCACCTCAACTCTGGTGTGTACCTCTACTAGCGCCTGCAGGCCCACCTGGTTGGTCAGCCGCAAGAAATAGTCGAGTTCCACATCCGTCAACACGGCGGCGATCAGGAGCAAGGCATCAGCATTGCGCGCGCGCGCTTCAAAGATTTGGTAGTCGTCGACGATAAAATCCTTACGCAGCACCGGCACGGTGGTCAAGGCGTGTACCTGCGCCAGGTCGTTCATGCTGCCATGGAAGTGGCGCGCCTCCGTGAGCACCGATATCGCGGCTGCACCGTGTTCGGCGTAAACCGGCCCAAGCCAGCGCGCATCGAGGTCTTCACGCAGCACACCCTTGGTCGGTGAGGCACGCTTGATTTCTGCAATCACATTCACATACCCGTTAACACGCAATGCCTCGCGAAAGTTGCGTGCCGGTGGCTTCGACTCGATGATCTTATCGAGCAGACGTCTGGGGACCGCACCGCGCGAACGGTCGAGGTCAGCACGCCGGTGGGCGACGATCTCATCCAGGATCATCGGCCGTCGCCGTTCGCTGCAAGCTTTTCAAGCGTCGCCGCTGCGTGCCCTGAATGCACTGATTCACGGGCGACCTCGATGCCGTTCATGATCGATGAAACAGCACCAGCGGCATACAGGGCGGCGCCGGCGCTGAGCACCACCACATCGAGCGGTGCTCCCGGCTTCCCTGCCAGCACGTCGCGCGCAATGCCGGCGTTGGTCTGGACATCGCCACCGCGCAAGGCGTCCGCTGGCTGCACCGTCAGCCCAAACTGCTCGGGCACGACTTGATACTCCTGTACTTGGTCGCCGCGCACTTCCCAGACATCGGTGGCGTCGGACAAGGAGAACTCATCCATACGCCCGCCGCCGCACACCACGAGCGTGTGATCCGTACCGAGGAGCGCCAGCGCCTGCGCAATCTTGCTGGCGCTGACCTTGTCCGGCGCACCGAGCAACTGGTGCCGCGCACCCGCGGGATTGGTGAGCGGCCCAAGCAGGTTAAAGGCTGTGCGTACACCAATCTCTCGACGCAACGGGCCAGCGAACTTCATACTGGGGTGATACAGGTTGGCAAACATGAAGCCAAAGCCCGTGTCCCGGATAGATTGTGCCACCTCGACAGGGGACAACTGTATTTTGACGCCAAGGGCTTCGAGCACGTCAGCGCTGCCGCACATACTGCTGGCAGCACGGTTGCCGTGCTTCGCCACCGGCTGGCCAGATGCGGCCACCACGAGTGCCGCGATAGTCGAAATGTTGAACGTGTGCTGGCCATCTCCGCCAGTCCCACAGGTATCCACGACGTGTGCCGGTGCAACAACTGGCATCACATGCGCCCGCATGGTGCTGGCGAATCCGCTAAGTTCCTCTGGCGTTTCACCTTTCAGTCGCAGCGCCACCATCAGGGCCCCGAATTGCGCCGGCGTGGCCTCACCAAGCAAGATCTCGCGCATTACTTGGGCCGCTTGTTCACGATGGAGCGACCGACCATCGGTCACGATACCAATCGCTTCACGAATCATCGGCGTCCCTCCACATTCACAGGCGCGCGCACGCGCAAGAAATTGGCCAGCAGGTCTTTTCCCCGAGGGGTGCCAATGCTCTCGGGGTGAAATTGAATGCCAGCGGTCGGAAACTCCTTGTGGCGGACTCCCATCACCAACCCGTCCTCTGTCCATGCGTTCACGACGAGACAGGCTGGTAACTCGACTTGTTCACCCATCAAGGAGTGGTAGCGCATGCCATCGAGCGGTGAAGGCACACCAGCGAACAGGCCAGTCCCGTCATGCAGCACCTGCCACACCTTGCCGTGTACCGGAAAGGGGGCGCGCGTGATCCGGCCACCATACACGTGAATGATGCCTTGATGGCCGAGGCACACGCCGAGAATAGGGACTCGCGGGCCCAACTGCCGGATGACCGTCGAACACACACCGAAATAACGCGGATCATCGGGAGAGCCGGGGCCGGGCGATATCACAATGTGCTCTGGACCGGCAGCCTCGATGGCGTCGAGTGTCACCTCATCGTTGCGGACGACCTCCGGCGCCGCGCCGAGCTCGCCGAGGTACTGGTACAGGGTGTACGTAAACGAGTCGTAGTTGTCGATGATGAGCGTCTTCATCGTGTCACCCCGGCAGGTGTACGCTCGATCATATGCGCACCGTGAGCGATGGCGCGACGGATCGCTGCGCCCTTGCTCTCCACCTCTTGAAACTCGCTGCCAGCCTCCGAGTCGTACACGATGCCGCACGCTGCCTGCCCCCACGCATCAGGTCCATCTGCAAAGAAGCTGCGAATGGCGATGGCAAAGTAGCAATCCCCGCTGAGCGAGAAGTAGCCAACCGAGCCGGAATACGGCCCACGCGCTTCCTTTTCGATGCGGTTGATGATCTTCATGCTCTCGATCTTGGGCGCACCCGTTACTGTGCCTGCTGGCGACGACGCGGCGTAGACGTCGAACATGTCCAGACCAGGGGCCAGGCGACCTTCCACATCGGTGACGATGTGCTGGACGTGGCTAAATTTGAGCAGGTACATCAGACGTCGCACCTGCACCGTGCCGAACCGGCACAGCCGGCCGATGTCGTTGCGCGCTAGATCCACCAGCATCATGTGTTCCGCGCGTTCCTTGGGATCGTTGAGCAGCTCGCGTGCCAGCGCTTCATCCTCTACAGCGTCACGGCCACGCCGCCGCGTCCCAGCGATTGGGATAATTTCCACCGCCTCGCGCTCCATGCGCACCACGATTTCCGGGCTGGACCCAACGACCTCGCGCTCACCAAACTTCAAATAGAACATATGGGGCGATGGGTTGAGGTCTCGCAGCGCGTGGTAGATCGGGAGCTTCGACCCTTCGATGCGGTAGCGGAACTTGCGGGAGATTTGCACCTGGTAGGAATTGCCGGCTTGGATTTCGGACATGACGGCAGCGAACTGGTCATCGTGTTCCTGTCGCGTCACGTTCGAGCCCAAATACTCCGCCTTGGGCGTCGACACCACTGGAGCCGGGCCGGCCAGGACCGCTCGAAGCTCGCTGCCGCGGTCCTCATCGAGGTAAAAGTAAAACGTTTCGCCGGTGAGCCGGTTGAGGATGAGGCCATCGAGGTACAGGCCAAACTCAAAATCGGGGAAGGTGGAAGCATGAAACTGGAGTGACGGCTCAAAGTAGCGCGTTGCCTCGTATGAAAAGTAGCCGACCAGTCCCCCGCAGTAGCCCGCGGTGGGCAAGCGCTGGTCTCCCAGTAGCTCACGTAACGTGATGAACGGGTTCGACGCCTCGACCGCTACATCATCGACGTACAGCCGGTTTTCGCGCGCGACGATGTGGTGGCGGGGTGCAAACCCGATGATGGAATACCGCGCCACCCGCTCGTTCTCCTCGAGTGACTCGAGCAAGAACACTCGCTCATAATGGGCGTGCAGGCGAGCAAACATGTCCGGGAAGGACAGGGGCGAGCTCAACCGCCGTGTGTGAAAGCTCAATTCTGACGTAAGCAGCGGTGGCATCAGTTGCCCCTTAGGACACCACCGGCACGCAGCAGGTAACCGGTGTCACGACAGGTTCTTCCAGCGCGGGGACGCAAGAACCGTCGTGGTACCACCCCGCTTTGCCCTTCCCGAAGGCGGAAGGGCCTCTTTCTCAGGCACGAGGAGGTGACGAACACATCCCGATGCCCTGTCTTATGGTATCGGAAGACTTCCGGCGGCGCCTACGTCCTGCGCGCACCACCGTTTTGCACAGGTTCGGACCGCAGCTCACGGGTCCATTCCCCAGGTCGGTAGGTATTAGCCTCGCAGCGGATGGCTAACTCTCTGCACCCAACGGCGCTGGATACTCGTCCCGATCAATGCCATCTGCAGTTTTCCAAGGTCACACTCACGCTAGCATGCCACGATGAACGCTGTCAATCAGCGATCAAGCGCCGAGGCGTACCGGCGCCTGGAAGGCGCAATAGAACAGGCGGTAAGCGTGTGGATAGCGCCGGCACTGTACGATGAACTGGCTCTTGTGAGCATGTGGTGCGTTGTACTGGACGCGATGGACCGTGCGACGTTGCAGCGGGCTGAAACGGCTATACTAGCTATGAGCACCGAAGCGCAACCAGAACACTGCTTCGAGGCGCAACGTGAGGTACATCAACCGGGCTGCGCCGCGTCGTCGATAGGGGTGTGCCATGAGCTCTGGTAGCGGACCAAATACCGAGCAGGAACCGACCTGGGTGACCGGTCGTGACATCTTGCCGCCCAATTTGCCCCGGCAAGAAGCGCCTACATCGCCTTCACAACCCCAGTTTCAGCATTTCACGCCTGCTCCGGTGCAACGAGGGCCGCGGCGGTGGTCGCTCCTCATCGGGATACCGGTGATCGTTCTCGTGGTACTCGTCGCTGGCATTGCCATTTCGGGCAGCCTGTTAGGACGTGGCCTGCACATCGGGCTACCGAGCACGGCGGCCGCGCCAGCCAATGCCTCGGTGCCGACCGGCGCCTCCGCCGATGCGGTCACCGAAACCAAGCTGTTCAATGACCCACTGGTCGATGAGCATATAGTCACGAATATTCCCGCACCCAAAGCACCAGTGTCGTTTATCGAGGCCTGGACGAAGCAAGATAGCCAGACCATGTGGGGCGAGTTGTCGCCAGGGGCACAGCAACAGTTTCAACAGGCTGGGGCATCGGCCACCAACTTTGCCCAAATACCGTTTGGCCCAAGCATGCAGATCAAGAGCATCACCTACGTGGCCGGCAGCCGGCTCAATGACGGCCGGGTAGCCACCATCTTCGCCATCACGTTTTCCGTCAACGGCAGTGATACCGAACTCCCCTATTACTTCACGGTGAACACCGACGGCCTCATCGACGAGTTCCATTAAACTGTTCGCGAGGTAGGGCGGCGCCGGACATATCACCCTCCCCAGCAGAGCGGCTGCTGGCCGCGGCCGCTGGGAGCGATGATTGATGGAGTTCGCACAAGCACAGACCAGAGCCGGCGAGTTGCGCACCGCGATCAATGGGCACAACTACCGCTACTACATTCTGGATGCACCGAGTGTCAGCGACTTCGAGTACGATGCGCAGCTGCGCGAGTTGCGCGCTATCGAGACGCAATTCCCCGAGTTGCAGACTCCCGACTCGCCAACTGTGCGCGTTGGCGCGCCGCCATCTGCGGCGTTCGCCAAGGTGACGCACGCGCGACCGATGCTCAGCCTGTCTAATGCGTTCAACGAAGAGGAGGTGCGCGCCTTTGAGCGCCGGGTGTGGCGCATCGTGGGCGAGCAACCACTCGAATACACCATTGAGCCGAAAATCGACGGCTTGGCGGTCACCCTGCTGTATGAGCACGGTGTGCTCGTACAAGCTGCCACGCGTGGCGACGGCATCACCGGTGAGGACATCACGGCCAACTTGCGCACCGTGCGCTCGGCACCGTTGCGGCTGCAAGGGACGCCGCCTGCTCGTCTGGAGGCACGCGGCGAGGTGTACATGTTTCGCCGCGACTTCGACGACTGGAATGCGAAGCGCCTGGCTGACGGCGAGCCAGTGTTTGCCAACCCGCGCAACGCGGCTGCCGGCTCCCTGCGCCAGCTCGACCCTTCGATCACGGCGCAACGGCCGCTGCGCCTATTCATCTACACGCTCGGCCTCGCTGATGGGCTTGCGCTGGAAACACACTGGGAGGCGCTGGAATACCTGCGCGCATGTGGGCTTCCCGTGGTGCCGCACGTGCAACTCGTGACGGGTATCGAGGCAGCCTGGCACGCTTGTTTGCGCTGGGTCGAACGCCGCTACTCGCTGAATTTCGAGATCGATGGCGCAGTGATCAAGGTAAACCGATTCCAACTGCAAGAGGAATTGGGATCCGTGGGCCGCGACCCGCGCTGGGCCATCGCCCTCAAGTTCGCTGCTGCTCAGGAAACAACCAAGGTGCTTGACATCGCCATCAGTGTTGGCCGCACGGGATCTATCAACCCCACGGCCGTGTTGCAGCCGGTGGTCATAAGCGGCGTCACCGTATCGCGGGCAACCCTGCATAATCAGGACGAGATCGATCGCAAAGACATACGCATCGGCGATACGGTGGTGGTGCAGCGGGCCGGCGACGTAATTCCCGAAGTCGTGCGGGTGCTGACAGAATTCAGGAGCGACCCACCACCCGAACCTTTTCACTTGCCGGATCGATGCCCGAGTTGCGACTCCCCGATTTCCAGGGAAGAAGGCGAAGCGCTCGCCTACTGCACGTCCTCAACGTGTCCGGCCCAGTTGGAGGAGCGCATCATTCACTTCGCCTCCAGAGCCGCCATGGATATCGACGGCCTCGGTGAAAAGTTGAGCCAGTTCTTAGTGCGCCAACACCTGGTCACCGACGTTGCGGACCTGTACTCCCTGACTAAAGAACAGTTGTTGACGGTGGACCGGCTGGCGGAGAAGAGTGCCGACAACCTCCTGGAAGCGCTGCAAGCGAGCAAATCTCGCCCACTAGGCAGGCTGCTTTCCGGTCTCGGTATTCGCCACTTGGGCGAAAAGAGTGCCGAAACGCTGGCCGCAACCTTCAGGTCGCTTCCCGAGATTGCCCAAGCGAGCGAGGCGGTACTCATGGAACGCAGCGGTTTAGGGACCGTAGTGGCGACGAGCGTCTGGGACTTCTTCCAACTCGAAGCGAACCGCAAGCTGGTCGAACGGCTGGGGAATGCGGGCGTAGCGCTCTCGCTGGGCACAGCGACGGCGCTGCCGCTCGACGGCAAGGAATACGTCGTGACCGGGCGACTGCCGGCTATCGGACGAGCCGAGGCCGAAGAACAGCTCAAGCGTCGCGGCGCCCGCATCGGCAGCGCGGTCACGAAAAAGACCTCTGCGCTGGTTGTGGGTGAAGAGGCCGGCAGCAAGCTGGCCAGGGCGCAAAAGCTCGGTATCCCGGTGCTGTCGGAAGACGAGTTACTGCGTTTGCTGGCCGAGACAGCCACATCGTGATAGGCGTGGGCCGCCGCGTGGTGCTGATTGTCCTTGATGGTGTTGGCATTGGTGAGTTACCTGATGCGGACGAGTATGGCGATCGCGGTTCGAACTCTATCGCCAACACGGCGCGCGTCAACGGTGGCATCCACCTGCCGCATATGGGATTGCTCGGCCTTGGCAATATCGCCACAATAACCGGTGTCCCGCCTGTACCCCTCCCTTCAGGGGCCTTTGGCAAAATGGCCGAACGGTCACGCGGCAAGGACACTATGGTGGGCCATTGGGAATTGGCAGGAGTCTTGTCGGCGCAACCGCAACCGGTCTATCCGAACGGATTTCCTCGGGAGATTGTCGAGGCATTCAGCGCGGCCATCGGCCGGGGCATCCTGGGCAACAAACCGGCTTCGGGCACCGTCATCATTGAGGAGCTCGGCGGAGAAGGCCTCCGCACCGGCAAGCCCATCGTGTACACCTCAGGCGATTCGGTGTTTCAAGTAGCGGCACATATCGGAGTCATCCCACTGGAAGAGTTGTATCGTTGGTGTGAGGTTGCGCGGGCCTTACTGGTAAAGCCCCATGAGGTGGGCCGCGTTATCGCACGGCCATTCAGGGGCGTGCCCGGCGCGTTCGTGCGTACACCAGACAGGCGTGACTGGGCGTTGCAGCCGCCGTACCCCACGTTACTGGACGTCGTTCAGGCTACCGGTCAGGCGGTGGCGGGGGTTGGCAAGATTGAAGACATTTTTGTGCAGCGCGGCCTGACGGCATCCAACCACACGCACACCAATATGGAGTCGGTGGACGCCACGCTCGCCTACCTTGAAACGGTGGAGTCGGGCCTCATCTTCGCCAACTTGATCGAGTGCGACATGATTTTCGGGCACCGCAATGACGTGGCAGGCTATGCCGGCGCCCTGGAGGCTTTTGACCGGCGCGTGCCTGAGCTCTTAGCCGCGCTGCGACCCGACGACGTGTTGATGGTGACTGGTGATCACGGCGTTGACCCGACGACGCCGGGCACAGACCACTCCCGTGAGTACGTGCCACTGCTGGTGTGCGGGCCACAGATCAAACCGGGCATCGACCTTGGCATCCGGGACACGTTCGCTGATGCCGGCCAGACCGCCGCCCAATTACTCGGCGCGTGTCCGCTGCCATTTGGGACCAGCTTCGCGGGTCAGATCACATCCGCGTAGACGCGCAACACATGACTACCCAGGAGCGCTAGCGCTCGACCGGGTACCCCTTGGCGATCCACTCGATCGTGCCGCCCTCCACGTTGTAGACGGTCTTGGCTCCCACCGCGGCGGCCATCTCGGAGGCAACGGCGGATCGGCTGCCCATGGCACACACAAAGATCACCGGGCGATCGCTGGAAACGTGGCTCGCTGGCGATCGCAGAAACGTGTTGAGCGGCACGAGCTTGGCTCCCGGGACGTGCCCGGTTTGGTACTCGTTTGGTTCGCGCACGTCGATTACATACGTGCCAGCATCGACGAGCTTCTTGGCGGTGGCCACGTCGATGCGCTGAAACGGGTCTTGGGGTTCGGCTGCCATGGGGAGTTTCTTCCTCTCAACGCACTGCTGCGTGGGTATTGGCCGGGTGCCTAACTTGTCCCGGACACGATGTCCAGTGTCTCACCTTCGGCGTGATCAGGAAACAGCTTGAACGCGTTTAGCACCGGTTGATCCTGAAACTCCAAAGAACAGATGATGTACGTGGTGTCCGGCCACAACGGTCGCCCTTCCTCGTCGTGCGCGTTGCGGCGGTCGGTTTCGGACGGATAGGCTCGGGTGTGTGGGTGCGAATGGTAGATGGCCACGAGGTCGAGTTGCGCATCATCCATCCGGCGCTGTACCCGATACAAGGCAGTTGGGTCCATCTCATAACGGGTACGTTGCAGCTCCGCGATATTGGGCACGCGGATCAGTTCGCTGGCTTCACCAGCGGTACCCAGCAGCACACCGCAGATTTCGGCATCGCGGGCGCGGCCCTCCCGAGCATGCTCGACGATATCACTGGCGAATTGCTGGCTCAGGCGCATTAGGCGACTCCGGCCGGCACCTCGGCGTGCGGGGCGCCGCAGAATTCCACATAGTCGATGGGCTCAAAGATCGACGGATGGTCACCACACACCGGGCAACCGGGGTCGCGCGGCGTCTTCATGACGCGGAACTCCATGCTGAGCGCATCCATGACCAGTAACTTGCCGGCCAATGACTCACCCAAGTGCAACAGTTGCTTGGTCGCTTCGATAGCTTGAATCGAGCCGATGACGCCGGTCATCATCCCCAGCACACCCGCCTCAGAGCAACTCGGAACTTCGCCCGGCGGCGGCGGTGATGGGAAAAGGCAGCGATAGCAACCCTGACCCGGCACATACACCGTGGCCTGGCCGTCAAACCGCAAGATGCTGCCATCGATCAGGGGCTTGTTCGCCCAATACGCCACATCACTGATCAGGTAGCGGGTAGCGAAGTTATCACAGCCGTTGACCACGACGTCGTACTGCTTGATGATCTCGTCGGCATTGCTGGAATCTAAGATAACCTGGTGCGTCACCACGTTCACGTACGGGTTGATGTCGTACAGGCCATCCTTGGCAGACAGCACCTTCGGCCGCCCCACGTCGTGGGTGTGGTGCAGGATCTGCCGCTGCAAGTTGGTGAGATCCACGTCGTCAAAATCGACCAAGCCGATGGTGCCAACGCCAGCGGCCGCGAGATACATAGCTGCCGGGCAGCCAAGCCCACCAGCGCCAACGACCAACACCTTCGACTGCTTGAGGATTCGCTGCCCCCGGCTCCCCACCTCAGGCATTAAGAGGTGCCGGCTATAGCGCGTCACTTCGTCGGGGCTGAACCCACTGCCACCAGCCATTGCAGGCATGATGCCCACCTCACTTCCATCGGCGACCGCCGCGTCAAGTCCACCAGCCTTGCGCGCATCGACGCCATTGACAAACACGTTGACAAACCGGCGAACCGATCCATCACCGTCAAATAGCCGCTCACCCACACCGGGATAGCTCCGGTCGAGGTTGTGCAACACCTCGCGCAGCGTTGACCCTTCGACCTCTACACGCGCTTGATTGTGCGTCAAGCCGCGCAGCGCGCTCGGCACTAATACCGCGACACCCATGACCCATTCAGCCTTTCTCTGGCTCTGGCCAACCTGCTAGATGGACCAGTCATCAGTCTTCCACAAACTTGTGGACAGGTATTTGTCCCCACCATCTGGGAAGATGACAACGACCACACCTTCTTGTAATTGATCTGCTACGCGCAGTGCCGCGAACATCGCCGCTCCCGAAGACTGTCCAGCAAAAATCCCTTCTTCACGGGCAATGCGGCGTGCCATGTCGAACGCTTGCTCCGTATTCACTAATTCCTTGGCGTCGAGTCCTGCCAACTGGAAAATGGCCGGCACGATCGCCGTCTCTAAGTGTTTAAGCCCCTCGATGCCGTGCATCGGGTTGTCCGGCTGCACACCGATAACCTTCACATCTGGATTCTGCTCGCGTAAATACATGCCGGTACCCATGGCCGTGCCGGTGGTACCGAGCCCAGCCACGAGATGCGTTACGCGTCCGTTCGTCTGGCGCCAAATTTCTGGGCCAGTGGTGCGGTAGTGCGCTTGCACGTTGGACATATTGGAATACTGGTCAGCATAGTAATACGCGTCAGGGTGGGCATCCACGAGAGTACGCACCAGGCGAATGGCGCCATCAGAGCCTTCGTAGGGATCCGAGTACGTCACTTTGGCGCCATACGCCGTGACAATTTGCTTGCGCTCCTCACTCACGCTTTCGGGCATCACCAGTTCCACTGGGAATCCCCATGCTGCACCGAGCATGGCGTACGCGATGCCCGTGTTGCCCGATGACGAATCTATGAGCGTCTTCCCAGGAACGAGGGCACCCCGCCGCTGAGCATCGGAGACGATCTGTAACGCGGCACGATCCTTTACCGACCCACCGGGATTGAACCATTCGGCCTTGATCAACACCTGTACGCGCTCATTGCCAGGCTTGAGAATCCGAGGGGCGATCAGGGGCGTATTGCCGATTCGGTCAACGAGCGCTTCACCCAGCGGTGCCGCCAGCGTCGCTGGCGACGGCACAGGGCGCGATGGTGCAAATCCCACTCGTTGTCTCCCGCCCATATTGCACTTACTATTGTAAAGTGACCAACCTGTCTAGGTCAATAATGTAGCGATGCCCGGCGTTGCTGATGAATAGCGATGTATTAGCGCGGCTGGTGAACTGCCTAAGCGCCAGCCGATTTTACATTGCCAGAACCAAATCGGGCCACATGCGAAACGCGGTGCCGCTCCGGTGGTATAGTCAGAGTTCCTTGCGCGGGCAAGATGTTGTGGTGGCATGTCAGCTTCCCAAGCTGAACGCACGGGTTCGATTCCCGTTGCCCGCTCCCTCGCCTGCGATAGGCACGAGGGTACGGACCTCACCCCCCGCCCCTCTCCGTCCGGGGATGGGAGCTAGCGCAACTAGTGTCCGCCGCCGTGTTTCAAGCAGCCCGTCCTTGGAGGGGTGAAACTACGCTCCCATGTGGTCCCTCCTGGCGGGGGGACCGAGCAGCCGGCAAATTGGGTGGCGAACCGGCGACGGGATACCAAACCCCCCTGTAGTCCCCTCCTGGCGGGGGGGACTGGGGGTGGTACAGCAAGGGGGCGGAGTAGTGGTCCGTCCGACCCAGCCGGCACAAGGGAGCCCGGACACTGAAGTGTCGGGCTCCGACCGACCAAGCCGGCCTGCGTCGGCTGGGAGTGCCCAGAGGGCGTGCTCCGACCTTGGCGTGCACGGCAGCACCGCGGTCTGTCCAGATGGTCTGGGCTCATCGCATGTGGCGTGCGGGGATTTCGACGCATCAGACCAGTGAGCAATAGTCCAGGGGCGCCGCGTCCTTGAGGGTGTCCCAGCCGGAGCAGGCCGGCTTGGTTCGTCGGAGCCCGACACTTCAGTGTCCGGGCTCCCCTTCTTGCCTATAAGAGTTGCGGTGAGGGCCTATTGTCGCCATACTGTCGCACCGCCTCTACGCCCATTTCCCTCTGGAAACGCCATATTGTCGCGCGTATCGCGCTAGTCGCATCTGTCGCACGCTTCCGACCGAACCGCCGCGCTCTCCCGGCTGCTCGGTTCCCCTCTTGGGGAACCTTACGGAGGGGTCCGTAACTTGTCAGCGGTCCACCGCGCTCTCCCGGCATCCAGTCCCCCCGCCAGGGGTCCGTAACCTGCTCGCGGTTCAGCACCCACCATCCGGCACCCCGTCCCTCCTGCTAAGGGGGGACTACAGGGGGGTTTGGCATCCCGTTCGCAGCTCGCCAGGCGGGTCTTCAAGTAGCATTGATCCCAGCTCCCTCAGCCACCGATCAGCGTCCGCCGGCGACGTGAAGATCAGCGTCTGCCGGCCACTCGCGGCGAGCTCGGGAAATAACTGCGCGTAGCTCCGCCGCCGCCGGCGATGCGTCTTGATCGCCCACATGAACAAGGAATCGGTGTCCAGAAACTGCGCTCGAAACGTTTCGACATTGGTGCCCCAGATTTGCTGCCCGGTAACGATGCGCCGCCACGATCGCTTGAACAGCCGGACCAGGCTGAGCCACAAGGGATAGTTGAGCCAGATGAACGTGGTGGCTCGGGGCCAGATCAGGTCGCGCACCGCGCTGTAGTTGCCGTCCACGACCCAAGTGTCGCCCGCGATAGCAGAGGCGACGGTGTCACGAAATTGCCGCGCTGGTGCGTGCATCCAGTTAGGACCCCAGTGCAGCGCATCGAGTTCTACATATGGCACTGCGTATTGGGCCGCGAGGGCCGCTGCCAGTGTCGATTTACCCGACCCTGTGGTGCCGACTACGACGATACGCTTCCCTAGCACGACTGAAAAACTTGGTGGTGCCGTTCGCGCGCCGGGCAATGGTGGCAAGAATTGGCTATCCTCGCCGGCCACCCACGAGCGCCGGCGCCACCTGCGGCGTGGCCGGTGATTGGGTCGCCACCGGCAAGCTAAACCGTATCGTTGTGCCTTCGCCCACCACACTCGCTGCATCGATCCGGCCACGGTGCGCCACGATAATGGCCTTGGCGATGGCCAGCCCCAGTCCACGACCGCCAGTTGCCGCTGACCGTGACCGGTCAACGCGATAGAAGCGATCAAAGATGTGTGGCAATTCCTCAGCAGGTATGCCCGACCCTGTGTCGGCAACGGACACTTCCACGTCGCGCACATGCGCCGTCGCCGAGATGGTCACGCTTCCTCCCGCCGGCGTATAGCGCAAGGAATTATCTACCAGGTTGAGCAGCACTTGCGTGATGCGGTCGCCGTCGGCGTCGACCAAGGGGAGGTCGGCAGGCAAGCGTTGCACGAGCAGCACCTGCTTGTCTTGCGCCTCTGGATTGATGACCTGGACGGCCTCCTCAACGAGCTGATTGAGTGAGAGCGATTGCGCCACGATGTGCCCAAGACCATCCTCAAAGCGGGAGAGGTCCTGCAAGTCGCCGACGAGGCGGCGCAGCCGCTGCACCTCGCGAAAGATGCTCTGAAATAGGTCCACGCGCTCCGCTTCGGTAAGTACCATGCCATCGAGCAGCGCCTCCGTGAACCCTTGAATACCGGTAAGCGGTGTCGCAAGGTCGTGGGAAACGTTGGCAATGAGATCGCGCCTGAGCGTCTCTTGACGCTGCAACTCAGTGATTTGGGTCTGGACCCGTTCAGCCATCGTGTTCATCGCGATGGCCAGCGCCCCCACCTCATCGCGTGACGACACTTTGGCACGTTGGGCCAGGTCGCCAGCAGCAATCTGTTCGACGGTGTCAATGACCGACTGCAGGGGACGGATGATGGAACGGGCCAGGACCATGCCGAGGAGAACGGCGACGGCGCCAATGAGCACGCCCGCCAGCGCCATGCGCTGTTCTACACCGGAGAGAAACTCTTCGGCAGCGCGTGCGAATGACAACGGCCCCTCATCGCCGGAGGGCCCGAGCGGGCGGCCAGGCGGTCCGCCAATAGGCGTCACCGAATTGGCGTCGGATGGCAGGGACAGCCCCCCCTGGCTCAGGTACGCGACACCAACGATGGCGTCACCGCTGCGAATGGGCGTGGCAACCCACGCACGCTCGTCGTTGGATGGGAACATGGGCGGCGTGCTATGCACCACCTGGCCGAGTAACGCTGCCTTGAGCGTGTTGGACGATGGAGCCTCACTGATGGGGACGGTTGGCGGTTGAGTCGCCACCAGGTGACCCTGCGCATCGAGGATCCATACGTCGCCACGCGTGAACCGCGTCCATGTTCCGAGCTGCGGTGTGACCGCCCCCCAGTCGTTGGTAGCGGCATAGGCACCACCAAGGAGCGTCGCCAGCACCTCACCTTGGCGCTGCAGGATCGTCTCCTGGTAGCCCAGAAAAATCGATCGCACCGTAAACCTGGTGACGAGTAACACGACAATGAGCACGGAGGCGACGAGCAACAGGTACGAAACGATGAGCTTCCAGCGCAGGCTAAACACGCCGAAGAAGCTCACCATGCCCTTCACGCCGCGCCGGCGGTTTCCGGCGATCCCGCGTCAAACTTGTAGCCCACACCCCACACGGTCTTCACCCAGCGCGGACTCGACGGCTGTGGCTCGAGCTTTTTGCGCAAGGTGCCCACATGGACGTCGACCGTGCGGGCGTCCCCGTAGTAGTCGTAGCCCCACACTTGGTTGAGTAACGCATCACGCGTAAACACCTTGCCGGCCTCGGCGGCGATGGTACGCAGCAAGTCAAACTCTTTGGCGGTGAGCATGACGTGGCGGGTACCGACGCGCACCTCGTGGCGAGGCACATCGATGACCAGCGTGCCAAACTCCAACACCGTTTCGGCTGGATGACCCGATGGTGAGGTGGCTTTGGTGCGCCTCAGGATGGCTCGTACGCGGGTCACCATTTCCCTCGGGCTGAATGGCTTGGTCATGTAGTCATCGGCGCCAAGTTCGAGGCCGACGATCTTGTCGGTCTCCTCCTTTTTGGCGGTGAGCATCAAGAGCGGAACGAACGACAACCGGCGGATACGCCGGCACACTTCCAGACCGTCCAGTTTGGGTAGGAGCAGATCGAGGATCACGAGGTCGGGGTGGTCGCGTTCAAAGCGGTCGAGACCTGCCAGGCCGTCGCTCGCCACGAGGACGCGATACCCCTCCTTTTCCAAATACATCGTGAGGATGCGCGCGATATTCGTTTCGTCTTCGATGACGAGTATGGACTCTCCGGCCACGTGTATCTCCGTGGGACGATTCTCATGATCCGATTCCATAGTGTACCGAGGTCCTTTCGCAAACGGTGGGATGACGTGTGCACCAAAGACAAGGGAGAGCGAGCGTTGCCGCCCACTCTCCCGTTCGTTCGGTGCCCAGCATCATCGAGGCCACTCGATAACGCGAGCTCCCTACGCTGCCGGTTTCTGGGGCGCAGCTCCGTTGTGCGGCCCGGTCGGCCCGACGGCGTGCCCTTTCCCTGGTGTCGCGTTCAACAATTGTGCGAGGTGACTTTGCAGGTTGGTGAGCAGCGTGTTCTCTTGCGCAGCGGTTATCTTGCCACTGCTGACGTCCTGGTCGAGTTGCGCCTTGGCCGCGGCGATCATGGCGTTCTCGACGGTTTGCAGCGCCACCCCCTGGCTTTGAGCTATTGACGCAACGCTCTTGCCGCCGCGCATGTCGGTTTGCAACTGTGCTGGCGTGAGGTTGAGCGCCTTAGCGGCCGCTTGCCATTCGGCCTGGAACAAAGGCAGACCCAGCCGTTGTGAAGCGTGCGACTGTTGGTATGCCTGCATGGCGGTAATGATGTCTTGCTCCTGAGCACTGGTTATCTTGCCCTGGGTGACGAGCTGGTCGAGCACAGATTTGAGGGCTGGACCGCCGTTCGGCCCACCCCGCGGCCCGCGTGGTCCGCCACGCCAACCGGCAGTTGCAGTGTGCGTGCCAGTACTCGTTGCCGTTGTCGTGGCGGCCGATGTGGCAGATGCCGTCGTAGGCGGGTCAGCTGCCGTGGTTGCCGTGGTCGCAGTGTCGGCGCTGGCTTGGGCCACAATGGGCGGTAGGGCGCTGGCTTGCGCATACTGATGCACCGCTACGCCGGCCCCTCCCGCGAGGACGACGGCGGTGACCCCGCCGATCGCCAGCTTTCGCAATGGCTGAGTCAAGGTTGGTCTCCTAATACTAGAGGAAGTTCCAGAATTTCGAGCGCGAACCCCGGCGCCGAGGTGCTGCTCCATGGCCAATGTACGCGCGCATGGTGGGTCAAGTGTGAGAAAAGGCTAAACTATCGCCTCCCAGATCGGATTCACAGGAAGACTTAAGAATGTCCCCTTGTGTGCCACAATGAGCGCTACACGCGAAAGGAACGCCACGTGCCACCGACAGCACCCGAAGGGCATGGCCATATCGATTTTGGTCGCTTGCTGCATGTGCGCAACGGTTACGGTCCATCTTTCGACGGAACCGGGACGCACCTGCACTTCATCACCGATATCACAGGGTTGCCCCAGGGGTGGCGCGTGCCGGTAACCGGCGGGTGGCCGGAGCGCACGACGTTCGTGGATGAGCGCGTGGGGTTCGTGAGCCAGCAGCCAGGAGGCGACGCACTGCTCATAGGCTGGGACCAAGGAGGAGACGAAAAGCACCGGCTGGCCCTGCAGGATGTCGATGGCAACCTAATTGCGCTCACGCACGACACCGGAGCTATGCACCCATTTGGCGCGTGGTCGCCAGATGGAAGGCACATCTCGTATGCCACCAATGAGCGTGACCGCCGCGAGCTGGACGTGGTGGTTTATGAAGTAGCGACCGGCTTATCACGCACCGTGCTGCGCGCCGGTGAAGGCTGGTACGCGGGTGACTTTTCCCCTGATGGCACCCGGCTCCTCGCCATGCAATCACGCAGTTCGTTTGACCAGGAACTGCGGGTCATCGACATTGCTTCCGGCACTTCGAGCATCGTGTTGCTGCGCGCCGGCACCTGCCACGTGGCCAGCGCGTGTTGGGCTGCCGGCGGCGCCAGCGTGTATGTGGCCACCGACGTCGATGATGAATTTGCCCGCTTGTGTCACGTTGATCTGGCAACTGGGCAGCTTACGCGGCTTGACCAGGGCGGTGCGGATGTCAGTCACCTTGCACTATCGCCGGACGGCAGCAAGCTCGCGTTCCTGCGCAACGTCGAAGGCTATTCGGCGCTGCAAGTGCTCGACCTTACTTCGGGCGCCCTGCTCGCGCTGCCCGAGTTGCCTCGAGGCATCATTGCACGCGGCGGCGTCGCTGCCTGGCGCGACGGCCTGGAGTGGTCGCCCGATAGCCAATCCTTGACTTTTAGCCTTGTGGGCGCCACCTTCACCCAGAATGTTTGGGTCATCAACCTCGCGGAGCACCGAGCCCACCAAGTCACTTGGGCCACGCAAGCCGGTATCGCCAGCGAACGCATGGCAGAGCCGCGCCTGGTAGCTTATCCAACGTTTGATGGGAGAGACATTCCTGCGTTCCTCTATGCTCCCCAAGGTGCTACGCCAGACGGCAGCCGAGCGGCGGTGATACAGATCCACGGTGGGCCCGAAGGTCAGTCCAGGCCCGCTTTTGACCCTGTGGTTCAGTACCTGGTTCAAGAGGGCTATGTCGTGCTCGTTCCCAATGTGCGCGGCTCAACCGGCTACGGCAAGACCTACAGCCACCTAGACGACGTCGAGAAGCGGCTGGATAGCGTGGCCGACATCGCCGCAGGGGCACACTGGCTAGCCCAACGAGGCTGGGCCCGCAGCGATCGCATCGCGTGCATGGGTGGAAGCTACGGTGGCTTCATGGTGCTGTCCTGCCTCACAGAATTTCCTGACATTTGGGCGGCAGGCGTAGAGTTTTACGGTGTGGCGAACTTCGCAACGTTCTTCCAGCGCACGGCACCGTGGCGGCGGGCCCACCGAGCACGCGAGTATGGCGACCCGGTACGCGACGCGGCGCTGTTTGATCGGATCTCGCCCATCCATCGCATCGATCGCATCGTGGCGCCCTTATTTGTGTTCCACGGCGCTAATGATGTGCGTGTGCCGATCGAAGAGAGCGAGCAAATTGTAGCCGCCCTGTCTGGACGCGGATCGCCAGTGGAATATCTGCGCGTGGAGGACGAGGGGCACAGCATCAGCAAATTGCACAACCGCTTGCGCTTGTACCCCGCGGTGGCACGATTCTTGAACCAGCACCTCCGTGTCGATTGAGACACGACCACGCTCGGTAGGAACGAGCCATGCCTTCACCTCGCTGGGGTACCGCGATTACCGCCTCCTCTGGACCTCTGTGTTGTTGGGCAATTCCGGCCGCTGGGTGATGGCGATGGGGACCGGCTGGCTGTTATACCGCTTGACGAACTCCAGCGTGTGGGTGGGGGCAAGTTACGCGGCTATCCAGGCCCCCTCACTCGTTGTTGCACCGCTCGCCGGTGTGCTCGCTGATCGCTACGACCGCCGGCACGTGTTCGCGGTATCGCTCGCGCTGGCGTCGGCGGCGTGTTTGCTACTGGCCCTGCTCGCAACGGCTGGGCTAGCCACTCCACCCGTGGTGTTAGCCTGCACCTTACTCATGGGCGTGACCTTTAGCGCCCAGGGAACCGCGAGCAGCTCCCTGGTGCCAGGACTCGTGCCGCGCACGAACTTCCCTAACGCCGTCGCCTTGTTAGGGACGGTGCGTCAAGGTGCAGAGTTTGTCGGGCCGACACTGGGGAGCGCATTGATCGTAGTGTTGCGCGACGATGCCGTGTTTTATCTGGCGGCTCTGTGTTACTTCGCGGGTATCGCACTGGTCCTCGCCATGCGCGCCGTGGAACAGCCCAAGCGTGCGACGAGCCGGCCTGTCCAGTCCCTAGTTGAGGGGATTGCGTACGCGCGAGCCATTCCCTTGCTGGGTAGCATCATCCTGCTGGTTGGGTTCCACTGCAGTTTGACGATGACCTACCAGGGCATGCTGCCGCAGTATGCGGACCAAGTGCTCATGGGGAACGAGCAGACGTATGGGCACTTAATGACGGCCGTGGGACTGGGCGCCATTATTGGCACCTTGTTGCTGGCGGCGGCCTCGGATCGCCGGATGTACGGTACGTACTTTGTGGTGACGGCTGTATTGAGCGGCGTCGCCTTGATGTGCCTGGGCCTTGTTCATGCTGGTGTACTGGCGTACCTATGCGCCTTGGCCGTTGGTGGCTCGCAGGCAGCGTTTATGGCCATCAGCATGACGTTCCTACAGGAAAATTCGGACGATGCCCACCTTGGCCGGGTGACCGGTGTGTACAGCTTCCTGGCCAGTGGCACGATGGCGTTGCTTACGTATTTGTTGGGTTGGCTTGCCGGAACCGTCTCACCCGCCGTGTTGATGGTGGCATTCGGCTGCATCTTCGTCGTGGTGCTCGTGGTGGCGGCGCGATCGTCGGCGACTATTCGCCTGGTCTACCGAGGAGCACACGTGCCACAGCTTGTGCAAACCGCTTAAGCTTGCGAACTGTGCCTAAACGTGACTGCGCAGCGAAGGGTCGCGCTGCGTGCGGACGTACGGTGCGTCACGATGGGTTGCCCAATCCCGAATACGCTCGACATGCTTTGGCAGAGTCTTGTCAGGAAGGGCGTTGGGCGATGCCCACACAAAGGCCGCCGACTCATCGGTGGGCGTCAGCGTGCCACCAATAGGCTGACACTCAAACACGATCACCACTTCGTCGATTTGCGGCTTGGAATACACACCAACGAGGCGTTTCACCGTGACGTCGAGCGCTGTTTCCTCGCGTACCTCGCGCACGACTCCCTCATCGACCGCTTCGGCGCTTTCCAGCCCGCCTCCCGGCAGATTCCACCAGCCCGAATCCCGCCGCTGGGCAAGGAGCACCCGGCCAGCATCGGCAATGATCGCGAACACGCCAATTCGGAACATGGTGGTAGGCGGAGTTGCGCTCACACCGTCGCCTCGCTAGTCACGGTCCGCGCGCGGCCCACATACTGGAGGGCTTGCTCGGCAAGGTCTGGCGGGACCTCGGCCGTACGCACGGCCGCGCCGATGCGTGTGGGCAGTACCCAGGTTGGGCGCCCGGATCGCACCTTTTTATCACGTTGCATGGCCTGCAGCACGCTGGCCGTATCCAGTCCCTGCCAGCGTACTGGCAGGTTCAAGCGGACCAGCGCATGTTCAATGCGTTCGAACTCTCTAGCAGGCAGCATCCCCAGACGGGTTGACATCCATGCTGCCGCGACCATACCCAGCGACACCGCTTCACCGTGCAGCAACGCGCTGAACCCGGCGGCGGCCTCGATGGCATGCCCTAACGTGTGGCCGTAATTCAGCAACATGCGCGGACCTTGCTCAAACTCGTCTTCCTGAACCACGCTGGCCTTAATGGCGAGGCTCCGCCTGACCGTTTCCAGCGTGAGGTCGGGAGACAGGTGCGACAGGGCCGCCGCTTCTCGCTCCATCAAGGCAAACAGTTCAGCATCGAGGATGACGCCGTGTTTGAGCACCTCAGCCCACCCGTTGGCGACCTGGCGCGGCGGAAGGCTGGTCAGCAAGGCGGTATCGACGAGCACGACGTCGGGCGTCTTGAAGGCTCCGATCAAGTTTTTGGCTATAGGATGGTCCACCGCGACCTTGCCACCGATGCTGCTGTCGACTTGCGACAGGAGGGTCGTGGGCACCTGCACCAACGGCATCCCGCGCAAGTAGGTCGCCGCCACAAAACCACCGAGGTCCCCGACGACGCCGCCACCAAAAGCAAGCAAGGTCTCATGTCGCTCAGCGGCATTTTCGGCCAGCCAGGTCCACAATCGACTGGCCAGAGCTGGAGTTTTGGATTGTTCACCACTGGGCACGACTTCGCTATGCACGGTGAAGCCATGACGCGTGAGCGCGTTCATGAGCAACGACCCGGCAATGGGCCACACGGCGGAGTCACTCACGGCGAAGATCCGTCGCGAGCGTACGCGCGGCGCGAGCAACGATCCCAAGTCCTTGAGAATGCCCCTACCGGTCAGCACGTCGTAGGTGGCGCCCTGCCCCGTGCTCGTGCGAATTGCCAGGTGCTGGGCCTGGCTCGGTGGGAGTGCTGCGAGTGCCGCCACCGCGGTTCCCGCCACCTGATCGAGCGGACCGCTCGAGTTGAGGTGGATGTGCGCCTGTGCGTAGTGTGGCCTGCGCTGGTCGTACAGCGCCCGCAGGCGGTCGTCCGGTGTGCTGCCAGCGAGCAGCGGCCGTGACGTTGACGTGCCCCGCGGGGCGACCCGCCGAGCCAGCGTGGCGAAATCGGCATGGAGCCAGATCATGCGATGGCCGGCGCACAGGATGCGGGTAGTGGGATGGAGCACCGCCCCACCGCCGAGGCTTATTACTGCCTGCGGACCCTGAATGGCGGCACGGATGAGGCTTGCCTCGATCTCCCGGAACGCCTCCTCGCCCTTGGTAGAGAAGATCGCCGGGATCGATGCGCCTTCCACAGCCTCGATCTCGCGGTCAACGTCAACCAGGGGAAGTTGGAAATGCCTCGCCAGGCGTCGCCCGATGGTGGACTTGCCGCTGCCGCTGAGTCCAGTCAGGATGATGTGGCGCGGATCGGTCACCGCTCCCCCGCTTCGACCTGGCCTAACTTGCGCTCCTTGCCTGCGCGCAGCCGTTCAATATTGTCTCGATGCTGGATGACGATCACAAGAGCGCCAATGACGGCATAGGCAGCATACGGGCGCGGCTCGATGCCAAAGGTGACAGATGCCAGGAGGAGCACAGCAGTCAGCACCGCGCCGACCAGGGAACCTAAGGATACAAACCGCGACAGCGCGATGACTAACAACCCGATCACCGCACAGATGATGACGCTGGGTGGGAACAGCATGAGCACCGCCCCGGCGGACACCAGGACACCGCGTCCACCTTTCCAACTGATGAAGATGGACCAGTTGTGGCCAGCGAGTGCGGCGAGCGCGGCCATGACCTCGGCCACGTGCAAATCCATGGCGGGCTGGCCCCAGAACACCATACGAGCGATAACGACGGCCAGCGCCCCCTTGGTGAGATCCCCGGCAGCGACGAAGGCGGCGGCGCCAGGACCGAGCGTGCGCAGCACATTGGTGGCGCCGGTGCGCCGGCTGCCGTGCTCACGGACGTCGATGCGCCGGTAGAAGTAACCCACGAGCATGCCGACGGGGATGGCGCCCAGCACATAGCCCGCCACTGTAGCCAGCATCAAGAGCACTGCTAGGTAAAGCACGTGGGGGCCGCCTCTCGGTGATACCCTGCTGCAACTGTACCACTGCGTGCGTGTGCGGTGGACCAGCGCCTCCAGCGCTACGCGTACCTCATGCCAGATTGTATGCCGATTTCCCGCGGATGCAAGCTAGGGTGTGGCTCACTTGGTACCAATTGGCACGGTCGCGCGCTCAGGAATGCTCCCACGTCACTTGGAACCGTTTGCCGTCGGCCGATAAAACGGACGGCCGTGCACGCGCGTTGCCGGCTGAGTCGACCATCTCCAGGCTCGTGTCCGACCAAGCGGCATTACTCACACCACCCGTCACACCATTCAAGGTGACGATGGCATTGCCAATGGTGATCACGGTGAACTTCGCGAGCGGCGCCAGCTGTTTTTGACTAGAGGGAGACTCCACGATCCACTCAGCAGAGTCGCGACTGCCTGGGGAGGGACGGTCGACAGCGAACCCTTGCCCGGTCGTCAGGTCGCTCAAGCTCAGCCGGTAGAGAAAGCCGCCCAGGTACCGGACTTGTGCCACGATGGTGTCACCTGGCCGGATGGTGAGTTCCGGCGTGCGCGACCCTGCTGGGAAGATCTCGAACCACGCGGAGTAACTAGCCTGGCCACCCTGGCAGATCGAAGCCGTGCCCGTTTGCTCCACTGTGGGACTAAACACGCCGTCGATACCGACCCACACGCCCACAGCAGCGTTAGGGGTTGACGTGCAATCGACTGCTGGCACAGCCCACTGGCCAGAGACGAATGTCACTGAGCCTGGTTGCCCGCTCTTGTTACTCGTGGCGCTGAAATAACCTGACCAGTTGGCGCTCGTGCTGTCCGCGCTGGCCAGCGGCAGTATGGACGGCCCAGTGCTCGCTTGTTGGGCATCGACCTCTGGTGGCGCGGCAATCGGATTGAGCGCGAGGGGCGGGAGGATACCCGCGGCCTTGGCAATATCGCCAGCATTGGCGACCGTGACCTGGTTGGCGGCGGCCCACGGTTGGGCAGTCAGCCAGTGCTGAAGGACCGCTCGTTGCAGCCGGACGACGATGACCGCACCATTGGCCTCGGGCTGGGGCAGGCTCATGGGCAAGCCATACATGGACACCGGATCCGCCGCGGCGAAATAGGCAGCTTGCAAGACGGGGTCGGTGGCCAAAAAGGCTTGATGGCGCTGCTCCACCTGGCTGAACGTGAGCCCGCTATCGGCGCTGGTATCAACAGGCGGTGGCGTCATGTACTGCGATTGCAGCCAGCCATCGAGATTGTCGTTATGCAGCGTGTCCAGCACATTGACCAGCGACATGGACGCCCCATCCCACTGTAGAACATCACGCTGCATGGCCTGATACACAAACGGTCCACTCTGAAAGCGGATGGAAATGGGAAAGCCGAACGTGCTGACCGCGCCATTTTGCGAGAAGTACGACCACATCGGCGCCGATGCGTCGTCAACGATGGCAAAGCCTGGCTGACCTGGCCCTCCTCCCTGCCCGTTGGCTTGGGAGTAAAAGTGCCCGCCAGCTATCGAGTAGTCAGCTGGAACCGCGGCCGCCGCGGCGACGGCAGGCTGCAGCCACAGCATGCTCAGTGCCAACAACACCGCTACCGGCAGGGCACGGCGCGCCAGCCAGTGTCGCGGCCCACGGGTATGAAGGAGAGCCATGTGCAGTGCCTCATCTCAATCGACGCTCACCAGTGGTGCCACGCATTGTCCTCTTAAACGATTGCGTCCCTATTGCGGTACGCCGCTGTACGGCAGCGAGTCACTGGTCCGCGCGAGATCGCCCAACCAGGTGGCAGAAAGCACACGGCATTTCGACACCGCCGGGCAGCGATGTTCGGGTGACCGCTGCTGGCAGGAGCACGCTGGTATACTCGGCCCGAGCCTGCGGACGTAGGTGTTGCGTCGCTGGTGTGCATACGCTCTTGAAAGGAGCACATGGTGTCTACTCAGTCCTTTGCCTACTTCGAGGGGCGCATCGTTCCGCTCGAGGAAGCGAAGGTAAGTGTAGTCACCCATGCGTTCAACTATGGAACCGGCTGCTTCGAGGGCATCCGAGGCTACTGGAACGAAGATGAGCAGGAAGTATTCGTCTTCCGGCTGGCAGAGCACTTCGAGCGCTTGCGCGACTCGGCCAAGATCTTGCGGATGGACATTAGCGAGTCGACGCAAGAGTTGTGCGACATTGCGCGCGAACTGGTCCACCGGTCGGGCTTTCAGGAGGATTGTTACCTCCGCCCCATCGTCTACAAGAAGGACGAGAAGGTGGGCGTGCGCCTGAATGGGCTGTCGGCGGGTCTCACCATCTTCGTCGTGCCATTTGGCGCGTACGTGGATGTTGACAACGGCATCCGCTGTGCAGTGTCCTCGTGGCGCCGCATGGACGACAACATGGCGCCAGCGCGCGGCAAGGTGACGGGTATCTACGTCAACTCAGCGCTGGCCAAGACCGAGGCGGAAGAAAACGGCTTCGACGAAGCCATCATGCTCACGCACGACGGCCACGTTTCGGAAGGCAGCGCTGAGAACATATTCCTGGTGCGCCACGGCAAGCTGATTACCCCCAGCGTGAGTGAGAACATCCTCGAGGGCATCACCCGCGCGACGGTGATCGAGCTCGCGCGGCGGGAGATGGGTGTCGAGACGGTAGAGCGAACGGTCGATCGCAGCGAGTTGTACGTGGCCGACGAAGTGTTCTTGGTCGGCACCGGTGCACAGATTTCGCCAGTGATCGAGATCGACCGGCGTCCAGTGGGCAAAGGTCAGATCGGCTCCGTGACCAAGCAACTGCAGAGCTTGTACTTTGACGCCGTGCGCGGAAAACTCCTGCGTTACCGGCATTGGTGTACTGCCGCGAGCCCAGCAGTGGCGCCACCGGCTAAAGTGCCCGCGCACATCTAGTGCGGGTAGCGATCAACGCCCACCTCATTTCGCTCAGTGAGGGGTACCGCAACGCCGGCGTTGGGCAGTATCTCTACCACCTGGTGACCAACCTGCAAGCGGCAGCGCCCGTGGAGCGCATCCTGGCCTACGTCGGGCCGGGGGCTCGGGCGGCTGCGCTGCCGCAGCGGCCCGGCCTAGACTACCGTCCGACGACGCTGCCGACAGAACGCCCACTGGTGCGCATTGTGTGGGAGCAGACGCTTCAACCGCTGCTCCTCCTGCGCGACCGCATTGATGTCCTCCACTGCCCAGTCAACGTGGCCCCGATTCCTACGACGGTGCCCACGGTACTCACCGTGCACGATCTGTCGTTTCTGCGGTTTCCGGACATGTTTTCGACAGCGAAGCAGCGGTATCTGGTGGCCATGACCGCCTGGTCGGCCCAGCGTGCACGGGTCGTCATGACAGACTCCGAGCATACGCGCCGGGATGTGATTCGGCTGTTGCATGTGCCGCCAGAGCGCGTGCGCACAGTCTATCCGGGTTTAAGTTCAGCGTTTCACCCGTTCGCCCAGGCGCAGATAGCTGAATTCAAACGCACGCATGCGTTAGACCGGCCATACATTGTTCACGTTGGAACGTTACAGCCTAGGAAGAACCTCGTCCGGCTCATCGAGGCGTTCGCAGCATTCCGCCGGTCGACAGGGGCAGCGCACGAGCTGGTATTGGTGGGGAGTAAAGGCTGGCAATATGAACGTCTCCTGGATCGCGCCCACGAGCCCGACGTCAGCGGACACGTCCGTATGGTAGGATTTGCCACGGCCAACGAGATCCCCCTATGGTACGCTGCAGCGGACGCAATGGCCTATCCGTCGCTCTACGAAGGGTTCGGCTTTCCGCTCCTGGAGGCAATGGCGTGCGGTACTCCTGTACTCACCTCCACGGCTTCCTGCCTACCCGAAGTTGCGGGCGATGCCGCCCTCTTCTTCGGTCCGAGCGATGTTCCGGCGATGGCCCTGGCACTGCAGCGCATCACCACCGACCAGGAAGTAAGGGATCGCTTGCGCGAGCGCGGCTTGGTTCGAGCGGCGCAGTTTACGTGGCAACGCACGGCGCAGGAAGTCCTCGC
>JANWJO010000134.1 GCA_025449435.1 Chloroflexota bacterium
GCTGGCTTCCACGAGTATCTCGACACGCAGGGGAAGGCCATTCTGGAGGCCATCCGCACGTCGAAAGCGCTCACGCCGGACACCGCCGGTCAACTCAAGCAGGCGATTACAGACTACAAGAAGATCGCCTAAGCGCGGTCAGGCGGTGCTCCGCTGCACGGCTCGCGTGTGCGGTGATGAAACTCTGCTGCAAAGGATGGTGGACCAACCGTGGCGAGTGTACGCGATATTCGCCGGCGCATCCGCAGCGCCAAGAATATGCAGCAGATTACCCGCGCGTTTCAGCGTGTGGCGTTTAGCCGGTTGCGCGTGGCGCAGGCCCGCACGCTGGCAACTCGCCCCTATTCCCTGGCCATCCAGGATGTAATGAGCAGCCTGCCCGCGCTGCACGGCAACGACCGCGATCCATTGCAGGAGCAACGGGACGTTGCGCACATCCTGGTGGTACACGTCACACCGGACCGTGGCCTGTGCGGCGCCTTGCCCGGCAACATCAATCGCCGGCTGGCCGCGTTCATCTTGAGTCATATCCCCAAGGTGCCCGTGAACCTCATCACGGTCGGGCGGCGCGGGCGCGACTTTGCGTTGCGCACCGGGCGCAAGGTGGTGGCCGATTTCTCTGGCTTGGGTGATAGCCCACAGCTCATCGACGCCCGTGGCATCGCCACGGCGGCCATCGACGAGTTCCGCGAGGGACGCGCAGACGCCGTCTACCTGACCTATACGCGCCTCATCAGCACACTGCGCCAGGAGCCGACGTTGGTGCAACTGCTCCCGGTGACGGCAGTGGCGCAAACCCATCAAAGCACGAATGGCGACCCAACGGCATTAGTGGAATTCGAGCCGGAACCCAAAGAGGTGCTCGCCAAGTTGTTGCCCCGTTATGTCGAGATGCAGATCTTTCAGGCGCTGCTGGAATCCAAGGCGAGCGAGCAGAGCGCGCGCATGATCGCCATGCAAAACGCCACCGACAGTGCAAAGGAACTGGCCGCCGGCTATACCTTGAGTTACAACAAGGCTCGGCAGGCGGGCATCACGCGAGAACTTGCCGAGATTGTCGGCGGTGCCGCGGCGCTAGAGAACCGGTAAGGAGGAGATACGCCCCCCTGACGGGGGGGACGGGCCGCTGGAAGAGCGCGGCTTACCGCCCCCAGAGCGTCAGCTCGGTTCCCCTCTCGGGGAACCATTAAGGAGGGGTCCGTAGGTCCTCCGCTCCCCACCTCGGCCGGGCGCAACAATCAATTACGCGTCTTCCCACCGATAGCCGCTCGCGGTGCGGACAATGCGACCCCAACCAGGAAACGGCCGATGAGTGAAGACCACGGTGGCGTCATTGGCTTCGGCGAAGATACGCTCTCGAGAGGCGCGTAGTGTTACAGGGTCCCCGTTGAGGAACCAATCGAGTTGTTCGACCTCGCTCACGTTATGGACCAGATCGCCGAGCGCATAGAAAGCTTTGCCACCGGACCGCACGCGCACCACGCAGTGGCCCGGCGACTCCCCCGGCGCGTGTACAACGGAGATGCCCGGCACGATCTCATGCTCCGCATCCACGAGGACAAGCTGGCCAGATGACTGCGCAGTGCCAAAGTGATGGGCCAGACCCGACGTCGGGTCGTGGCGGCGCGGGTCGTCTTCCCAGTCGGCCCGGCCGAGGAGGTAGCGCGCCCGCGGGTAACGCGTTTGCCACACATCGCCGGTCTGCACGGCGGCACGCACATAGTGGTCGGAGTGAGCGTGTGTCGTGACCACGTGGGTGATCGATTCTGGAGTCAAACCGAGGTTAGCCAGGGCGACGTCTACACCCGGAGACGGGATCAACGGGTCCAACCACACCCATGTTGGCACGCCGTCGTCAATCAATACGTTGGCCCCGGCCAGTTGAACCAGGACGGCGTTTTGCCCAAACACTACCCGCCCGCGCTCATCGAGGTCTGGCGCGGAAGCGCGCAACGCAGCCAGCGGAACAGGCTCCTCCTTACCGCCGGCCAAGCGCAACAGGGGCTCCTCCCAACGCTCGCTCAGCCCCCGAGGACCTTCGCCTGCGGACATAACGGTCACCTTGGCATCGCCAAACTGCCGGGTCTCCATAAAGTGGGTGGTCACTGAGCGGGTGGTCATGGTGTGGTCCTTTGCCGTTTCAAGGTGGAAACTGGCAGGCATGCTACCGCGCGCGAGGCTGGGATCGAATGGAGTTGGTACATCGACGAACCCCACCCCCGTCCGCCAGCGGCAAAACCAGCGGGTACACTCGATGTATGCCAAGAACGATCTATCTGGACCACGCCGCAACCACACCGCTGGACCCTGCTGTGCTGGAGGTCATGCTGCCGTTCTTTACTGAGCGGTTCGGCAACGCCTCCAGCGTGTACCGACTGGGTCGCGAGGCGCGGCGGGCGGTGGATCGCGCCCGCGAACAGGTGGCGAGCGTGTTGCACTGCCAGCCAGCTGAGGTGATATTCACCAGCGGTGGGTCGGAAAGTGATAACGCTGCCATCAAGGGCGCTGTGTTCGCCAAGGGCGCTCGCGGCCACCACATCGTTACCTCCGCCATCGAGCATGAGGCGGTGCTGCACACCTGTCAGGCGCTCGAGGCGCTCCAGGTATCCACCACGTATGTTCCGGTGGACCATGAAGGCAACATTGACCCATGCGCCGTCGGTGAGGCCATTCGCCCAGACACTGCACTGGTCACCGTAATGCTGGCTAACAACGAGATCGGGACGGTGCAGCCGGTAGGCGCTATCGCGCAGCAAGCGCACGTGCGCGGTGTGCTGGTCCATACCGACGCGGTGCAAGCGCCCGGCGCACTGTCGCTCGATGTGCAAGCGTTGGGCGTCGATATGTTGTCGCTGTCGGGCCACAAGTTCTATGGGCCGAAGGGCACCGGCGTGCTGTTTGTGCGCACCGGCAGTGCCTGGACACCCCAGCAGCAGGGCGGTTCGCAGGAGGCGAAGCGGCGTGCCGGTACGGAAAACGTGGCTGGGATCGTCGGTCTGGCCGCGGCGCTTGTCAAAGCCGATCAGGACCGCGCTGCCGACGTCAGCCGCCTCACCGCGCTGCGTGACGCACTGATCCGTGGCGTGCTTACTAGCATCCCGGACAGCCAGTTAACCGGCAGCCCTACCAACCGCCTGGCCAACAACGCTAGCTTTGTATTATCAGGGCTCGAAGGCGAAGGCGTGATCATGGCGCTGGACGTGCAAGGCATCGCAGCATCCACCGGGTCGGCGTGCACCTCCGCTTCACTAGACCCCTCGCATGTGTTGCTGGCGCTGGGAATTCCCGCGCCACTGGCCATTGGCTCGTTGCGCCTCACACTGGGCAAGGCGACCACGCAGGCAGATGTTGACCGCTTGCTCGAGCTCCTTCCCGGCATCGTGCAGCGGCTCCGCGCCATGCAAAGTTTGGCGAGCTAACGGGTGAGGTGCGTCGTTTCCTTACCGCGTGTACTGCACGTACTGGGTGAAGAACGGTAGCGACTCTGCGCCGTCCACGCGGATGCGCGAGAGCATGTACGGCGACGTGCTCCACTGGGTGGCGCTGGCTGCTCTGGGATCAAGCAGGGCCATGGCGTAGCCCGCAGCGTATACCTGAGACAGCAAGCGTTGCTGCGCTTGCTTGCTGCCACTGCGGAACGGCTCGCCGGACGGGTAGCACAGCAGCTGCGGCGGCGCACCCAGATGCGCCGTGATAGCATCGCGCGACGCGGTGAGCTCCGCCCAGGCGGTGTCGTAACTCACTCGCCCCAGGTCCACGTGATTGGCCGTGTGGGAACCGATCGCCATGCCAGCAGCTGCCAGCGCCTCGATCTCATCCCAGGTCATGTACTGGTTGAAGCCAATGGTCTCACCTACATCCTTGGTGATGACGTTGAAGGTGCCCACCATCCCGTGCGCCTTGAGGAGCGGGAATGCGTAGGTGTAGTTGTCGGTGTAGCCATCGTCAAACGTGAGGAGGATGGGGTGGGCCGGCAGCGGTGCGCCATCGTACATGGCTGCCATCAGTTGTTCAGGCGATATGGCGTGATAGCCGGACTTCTGTAGCCAGTCGAGTTGAGCGGTGAATTGGTCCACGGGCACGGTGAGGCTCACTGCTAGGTTGTAATCGAAGTTGGTCATAGCGGGCAGCCGTGCGGGTTTCGGGGCGATGTGGTGGTACATCAAGATTGGCACATGGTGATACACGGCCACCGGGTGGAGCGGCGTCAAGACGCGCCCCTGCATGTCCGCTGGCCCCGCGTCAACAACCCTCCACGCGCCATCATCCTGGATCAGTACCAAGGTGCCGGCGACAGTTCCCGGCGTACCGAGCGCGACGACCGGCGCCGAAGTTGCCAGTTTGAGCGTCACTGGTATAGCCACGGCTCCGAGCGGTACGGAGGTAAAGCGCAGGTCGCTCCAGCCGTGCAGCACCGTCGCGTTGCCGAGATCCGAGCCCGCGATGATGCTGGCGTTATTCGCAACGAAGCGACGCTGGAGGAAAGCAGCGTAGGTTGGCTCGTCGGGCCAGGTGGCTTGCTCGACTGGGGCGAGCTGCGTCCACATCGCAGCCCAGTTGCTCGCCTGGAGGGCACTGACAAACTGATGTGCAACCTCGGTGGCGCTACTCGTGGCTGAGACGCCATGATTCGGTGCTGGAAGCGGAGGCGCACTGACTGCTTTCGCTGGCGGGCATGCGCCGGCACTCACTCCGAGTGCTGTTGCCAGCGGCGTGGTGGGGCAATGAGGCAGGCTGTCGGCGATAGCGTGCGCTACCTGCCCGGCAGGCGGCGCCGGTGCAGGTGCAACAGCGTCCGCGTGCGGAGCAATCGCCATCGAAGAGATTGAATCGTGAGTGTCAGCTGCTGGTGACAGCGCGGATTCAAGGGGCGCGGGCGTTGGCCAGGTCTGGTTAGCTGTAGTCGCGGTGGATACGACGGGACGAGCGGTCACGCTGCCGCCGCTTGGCGTGCAGGCGGTCACGGCGACGGCTAGCACAATGATGAGCAACCACGGCCGCACGGGCTAGGAACCAATCCCAATGCGCGCGACCGATATTACGTCGCGCACGCGCTCGCTCTTACCCTGCACCTGGCTCAGGTGGTCGATGCTCCTGCGGTCCAGCGTCGCGCTGATGATGGCGGTGTTGCCTGGTGTGGTGGACACGTTCGCCGCTGACAAATTAATGCCGTCGTTGGCGACGACCGTCGCGACGTCGCGCAGCAACCCTTCCCGGTCGGCAGCTTCAATACGAATGGTCACTGGGTACGACGCGTTGTCCACTTTGCCCCAACTGACGGGCACAATGCGCTCCGGCTCATCTTCCCTCACCACGTTCGGGCAGTCCTGGCGATGCACGGTGACGCCCCGACCGCGCGTGATAAACCCAACGATGGCATCACCGGGGATGGGGTTACAGCAAGGGGCGAGGCGCGTAAACATGTCGCCCACGCCCATCACCCGCATACCGGCGCCAGTGAACTCGGAAACGGAGATGGGCACTTTGGTCGGCAGCGGCGCTTCCTCAGCGCGCAGGCCGAGCCGGCTGATGACCGACTGCGGGCTCGCTTCACCAAACCCGATGGCCGCCAGGAGGTCGTCTAATTCATCGAAGTGCATCTGCTGCGCCACGTCGCGCAGTTTGTCCGTACCCACCGCGTCCAGGCTGCGTGAGGCGAGCTTCTTGAGTTCGCGGTCGAGGATCTCACGGCCACGGGTGATGTTGTCTTGCCGTTCCAGCCGCTTGAACCACTGGCGGATGCGCTGTTGGGCGCTGGAGCTCTTGACGAAATTCAGCCAGTCCCGGCTGGGCCCGCGGTCGGACTTGGTGGTGAGGATTTCGACCACGTCGCCGTTTTGCAACTGGGAGTCCAGCGTGACGAGCTTGCCGTTGACCCTAGCGCCAATACAGTGGTGGCCAACCTCGGTGTGAACCCGATACGCGAAGTCCACCGGCGTCGAACCTGCAGGGAGGTCTTTGATGTCACCCTCAGGGGTGAACACATACACTTGATCCTGGAAGATGTCGGTGCTAACTGCTTCCACCAGGTCTTGCGCGTTTGTCAGTTCTTTCTGCCACTCCATGAGCTGGCGGGCCCAACGAATCATCTGCATGGGAAGCAACACCGAACCGCCGCGTTCCTTGTAGTACCAGTGCGTTGCGACGCCATATTCGGCGACACGGTGCATCTCAGTAGTGCGAATTTGGATCTCAGTTGGGCGCCCTTCGTCGCCGAACACAGTGGTGTGCAAGCTCTGGTAGCCATTGATCTTGGGCAGGGCAATGTAATCCTTGAACCGGTTGGGCATCGGCTTCCACAGCGAATGCACGACGCCGAGCACCGCATAACAGTCGGGCTTGGTTGGCACGATGACGCGGACCGCGATGAGGTCGTTTACCTGGCTGATATCGCCGTCGTGGCTGCGCACCTTGTTGTACACGCTCCACAAGTGCTTCGCCCGCGCCGTGATGACCGCCTCTAGCCCTTGCTCCTTGAGATGGCTGTCGATGGCGGCAGCGACGCGTTGCGCCGACTGCAGGCGTTCGGAGCGACCATCGCCAACCTGCTCTTGGATCCAGGCGAACTGTTCCGGCTCGAGCACGGCGAACGCCAGGTCTTCCAGGCGAGATTTCATGCTGAACACGCCGAGACGCCCCGCTAGCGGTGCGTAGACGTCCATGGTCTCTTCGGCCATGCGTTGTTGGGCAGCAGGAGTGAGCGCAGTGATCGTTTCCATGTTGTGGAGCCGGTCGGCCAGTTTAATAAGCACCACGCGCGGATCTTCAGCCATGGTGATAAATAGCTTGCGTAAGGTCTCCACTTGAGCTCGCCGCGAACGCTCGCGCTCCTGACGCCTCCGGCGGTCGCTTTCATCGCGCTCCGCCTTGGCAAGGGCAAGCTGTTCGCGGTCGCGCTGCCCCTTTTCAACCACGGTGAACTTGGTGACACCGTCAACGAGACGGGCAACGGTTTCGCCAAACCGCTCGCGCAGCTCATCGAGCGTGACTTTCGTGTCCTCGACCACGTCGTGCAGTAACGCCGCACATATGGTCGGCGCATCGAGTTGCATCTGGGCAAGCATCGTAGCCACCATCAGTGGGTGCATAATGTACGGTTCGCCTGAGCGGCGTACGACACCTTGGTGCGCCACGTTAGCGAAGCGGAACGCGCGATCAACGCTATCGAACTCGCGGGACGCGCTATACGATTGGAGAGCCGCGTACAACTGCTCTTGAAGCTCTGCCACTTGCCTATCCGGATCGACATCGTACGGGGGCAAAAGGAGCAGCCTGGCAGTGGCACCATCATTCATATGGGTCCGCCTCCAGAACGCCCCTCGTGGGCCGAAATTGGGTAGGGATAGTATACCGGAGTGCTTTAAATTCTCTTCATATAGGCTCCCACACTACAACTTGGCTCACCCAGGATGCGTACGCTTGGAGATTTGCTCAGCACGTATGCTGGTGAGATAAGGTGCGCACGTCGCGGAGGGCACCATGATCGGCTGCTGGCCGTCGCGAGTCGTGGGGCACGCCTCTCTGCGCGCCGTGGTGCTTAGTGTGTTGCCCGTGCTCCTGATTTCTTGCGGCAGTACCGGTGACACTTCTGGGGGATCGGGAACGGTCGTACAGGTCTCCGCGGCCAGTGATTCTCCTGCCGCGGCACACGATGTGCCGGTGGCGGCGGACGCGGCGGGTATACCGCGAACCACCTTCCAGCACGTGTTCGTAATCGTGCTCGAGAACCAGTCGATGGCGACGGTGAGTCAGGTGCCCTACTTTCAGCAACTGGCCATGCGTGGCGTGCAACTCACCAACTACACCGGAGTGGCTCATCCATCACAACCGAACTATCTGGCGTTGCTGGCTGGCGCCACGTTCACTTCCTCAGACCAAGCCATCGACATCCCCAATCCAAACCTTGTCGATTTGCTCACCAAGCAGCACCTCACCTGGCGAGCCTACGAGGAGACCTATCCAGGCGGCTGCTTCCAGGGCGACAGCCAGGGGGACTTCGTGACCGGTACGTACGCCCGCTCACACAACCCGTTCATCTCGTTCAACGACATTCGTTCCGATGCGAAGCGCTGCGCCAACATCGTGTCCACTGACCAACTGAGTCACGATGTAGCGAACAACACCGTGCCTTCGTTCGCCATGATCGTGCCCAACAAGAACCACGATGGCCACGATCGGTCTATTGGCGAAGCGGCTCAATGGCTGCAGGCGAACATCGAGCCGGAGATCGCCCAGCCCGCACTCAAGACCCATACGCTGTTTGTGGTGGTGTTTGACGAGGACGACGATCAAGCCGACACGCCTTCGGCGCACCCCATTTATGCGGTGCTGTTTGGCGATGGCGTTCGGGCTCAAGCTGTGGATTCGCTCGCCTACACGCACTACAGTGTACTGCGCACTGTCGAACAGAACTTCGGTTTACCCACGCTCGCTGCTGGCGATGCCGCGGCACACGCATTCGCGGCCTGCGACCTCACATCGAGTGAGGCGGCGTGCAAGTAAAGGTGCTCCTCTCCCCGGGAGATCGGGGAGCGAAGGTACAACCCCATGCCTAAAGGGCATCCGCCCCCCCTGGTGGGGGAGAACCCGGAAGGGCCGCGCTCACCGTCGAGCAGCTCGGTTCCCCTCTCCGGACGGAGAGAGGCGAGGGGTGAAGTCGGGTCTCCTACTGGTTCAGGCGGGTGAGTTTCACGCGCTCAGTGACAGCGGTACGAATCTCCTGGAGGGCCGACTCCAGCGGGTTCCAGTCGTAGGCCGCCAGGGTCATGGGCGACAAGTCGCTGACTGCCTTCTCAGCGCGGTCACAAGCGTAGATCATCTGGCGGTCGGTAGCCTGCAACAGTTGCATCAGCTCGTTCGGCTTGCGATGCCGGTTCCACACGTCGTCGGAGTAAGGCATTTCGGCGTTACGGATAGCATCCATAGCCTGGTTGACGGCCGATCGGATCTGGTCCGCCTTGCGCATGGGAGCCATGACCTGCGGATCAGCGAAGGGATGGTCCCGGCTGGGCGCCGGCACCATCTCCTTTTGATACTTCGCACTCACATCGCGCAGGGCAGTAGCAGCTGTAGCCAGCGACTGTTCCGCCCGGCCGCGTATGAGCAAGTCGTCGGCGCGCAATTGCGCTGGCTTGGTGTAGACCGCTGAGCCGAAGAGGAAGTTGAACAGGTCAAACGTATCAGGCATTGCTACACCTACTTCTGTGGCGTCTCAACGAGCGAGGCAGGAAGGAATTGGACGCCTCCCAGAGCGAAAGCCTGCCCCACTGCCATATTTGGTGCTGATAGGAGGCCGCGCTCGGCCATAAGGATGGCGGTGTAGTAGCGTACGGCGTCGATTTCCGACAACCCGAACGCCTTGAGCGAGATGAGCTCCTTCATGCGCGCATCGTTGGGGTAGACGAGCACTTTGACGTCGTTCAACGTGATGCCATAGATACTGAGGAAGTCCTGCAAGTGCCGCTGCACTTGCTCGGTGAGTTCGTGGATGTGCTCGTTCACCTGTTCTAGCGGCGTGACCTGCACGATCTGGTTGATCGATTGCTCGACCACTGGGCCCGCGTACTGGTTGAGGTCCTTGCCAGTTAACTGGTGGCCGCTGTAGGGCATGTGCTGCACCAACTTGACGGCGTCTTCTTTGGTGTCGACGTGTACGTAATAGTCGACGGTGTATTGCATTTCGGCCATCTCTTTGGAGAAGGCCACGCCACGCGCCGTTAAGACGCTCTTGGAGCGCGCGATGTAAATGGCTTCATACTGCCAGGGTGACTGTCCACCGTAAAACGCCTGCTGGATGCCACCGAACAGCGCACGCTGCGGCGTCTCCACCGGATATTGGCCCGTTTCATACACATTGAGGATCGCACCACGAGACTTGAGCACGCAAAAGTGGTTGCTTTCTACCGTGAGCAGCGTACCGTTCTGAATATCGTTGCCCGGATGGTGATACAGCAACACGCCAGGAGTCATGACTTCCGTGCCATCGTTGTTCAACGTACTGATTACCGCTCGAATTGGCATAGTTGGTACCCTTTCTCCTCAGGTTGAATGAGTGCCTACAGGATCACGTTGCCAACACTACTCTACGTCGGTTCACTTGGATATCACACCCGACACACGATCTATGCCCCAATCGGGTCAACCACAAACACCGTCTGCTCATCGCTATCGCCTGCGCCCGGTGTCTGGACTGCGCATCCAGTTGCAGGCACCAGAAGAGTGGGTGCCAGTGCTACAATCGGGCGCCGCCGCGCAGCGCGGACGCCTTACACCTCTTGAGGAACATTCGATGCACAATCGCTGGAACGACGCCGAGGCGGCTGGCCTCGACGAGTTGGGCTTGCTGACCTACCGCTCCAACCTGCTGGGCAGGGATCCGGCCATCGTCAACTATGGCGGTGGAAATACCTCGTGCAAAGTCACCATGACCGACTTCCGCGGCCGCGCCGTCCCGGCACTACTAGTGAAGGGTAGTGGCTCAGACCTCGCCACGATCACGCGCTCCGGCTTCGCTCCGCTCGCGCTGGAGGACGTGCTCCCGCTACAGCGGCGCGCCAGCATGACCGACGACGAGATGGTGTCGTACCTCACGTATTGCCTGCTGGAGAGCAAGGCGCCGCGACCATCCATCGAAACGCTATTGCACAGCTTCGTGCCGGCCCGCCACATCGATCACACACACGCCGATGCAGCCATAAGCTTGTGTGCCACCAGCAACGGCAAGGAACTGGCCGAGCAGCGCTTCGGCACACGCATGGTGTGGGTGCCCTACGTGCGGCCAGGGTTCGGGCTCGCCAAGCTGGTGGTCGATGCGCTGGCCGCGAACCCTGCGGCCGAAATCATCTTCCTGGCCAAGCACGGACTAGTGACCTGGGGCGACACGGCCCGTGAGTGCTATGACCAGACCATTCGGGTTATTTCGGAGCTTGAGGAGCTCATCGCTGAACGCGGCAAAGGCACGGCGCCGTTTGGCAGCGTGGCGCAACCGGCCCTAGCGGAGGCGGAGCGCCGGCAGCGCTTGCTGGCCGTGTTGCCGGCCATTCGCGGCGAGCTGAGCGCAGCCAAGCGCGTCATCTTGCACGTCGACCAGTCGCCGGAGGTGCTGTCGTTTATTGGGTCGGAACAGGGCGAAGCGCTGGCATCGGTGGGCGCTGCCTGTCCGGACCACGTGATGTATACCAAAGTGCAGCCGCTCTTTGTGCAGGGTGCCGCGACAGCGCCCATCGAACAGTTGCCTGAACTGGCGCGCCAGGCCATCGCTGGCTACGTGGAGACCTATAACGTCTACTTTGCCGCCAACGCTGACCCCGGCCAGGCTATGATGGACCCACGTCCCCGCTTAATCGCGCTGCCTGGCATCGGCCTGGTGGCTGCCGGTATCGACAGCGGGGCAGCACGCAACACGGCGTCCCTGTTTCACCGCGCCATCGCCGTCATCGGCGGCGCGCAGTCGCTCGGTTCCTACGTGTCGCTAACGCCGAAGGAAGCGTATGACATCGAGTACTGGCCGCTGGAACTGTACAAGCTAACGTTGCGCCCACCCGAAAAAGAGCTCGCCCGGCGCGTGGTGGTGATCACCGGCAGTGCGTCCGGCATCGGGCGGGGCGCCGCTGAGCATCTGGCCGCTCAAGGCGCCCACGTGGCCGTGCTCGACCTCAACGGCGATGGCGCTACCCAAGCCGCGACCGATCTCGTCAAGAAGTTCGGCAACGGCCGCGCACTCGGCTTGCGCTGCGACGTCACCTCTGAAGCAGCGGTGCAGGCCGCCTTTGAAGAGGTAGTGCTGACGTACGGAGGCATCGACGTGGTGGTGCCTAACGCTGGGCTGGCAGCCTCGCATAGCATCGAGGACACGCCGCTGGAGGAGTGGACCAAGCTGTTCGCGGTGCTGGGTAACGGCTACTTCTTGACGGTGCGCGAAGCGTTCCGGCTGTTTAAGCAGCAAGGGATCGGCGGCAACATCGTCGTCATCTCGTCCAAAAACGGGATCTCCTCAGCCAGGAACGCCGCCGCCTATTGCTCGGCCAAAGCGGCGGAACTCCAACTGACACGCTGCCTGGCTGAAGAGGGTGGCGCCGCCAGCATCCGCGTCAATGCCATCGCGCCGGATGCCGTGTTCCGCAATTCAGGCATTTGGAATGCCGAGTGGCGCACCGAACGAGCGCACTCCCACGGCGTGGAGTTGAGCAATCTGGAAGACTTTTATCGCCAGCGCAC
>JANWJO010000135.1 GCA_025449435.1 Chloroflexota bacterium
CGTAGAGCCGGATGGGGCTGTTCAGCGCGTTCAGCTCGATGAGGATGATAGCGGTGTATTCTGCATCGTTTCCCGCCTGATGCCTGTGAAGAAGTCGATACCCGCCTAACGGCAGGGACGCAGCGTCCAGCCGCTGTTCGATGGCCACGGTTGGCGGCCTTTGTTGCCCATGTCTGCGTGAGGTCCCGATTCGGGATCGTGCGTGGTGCTCCATGCTGCCGGCCTGGTACGAGAGGTTGCTGGCGTAAGGTATGCAGTCGTGCTGCCCCGCCTATACTCCAGCGAGGCGTCGCGTAGCCGGCGGGAGGTGGAGGCCCGGATAACCTCGCCAAGCCATCGCCAGGGCCAGCCAGCAGCACCAGCAACAAGCAGCCTGGCGGAACGTCCTCATCTGGGCTCCTCTGGCTAGCGCTCGCGCTGATCCTTGCTCTAATCGCGGTCCTCATCGTCGTTGTGCCCATGCTTATGTCTCGCTCCGCCAACCCAGATGGTGACGCGCTGCCGGCGGCGATCGGCGCCATGCTGCGCACCATCTTCAGCGCCGGCGGGCTGGTGGTGGTGCTGGCGGCGGTGATGGTGGTCATCAGGATCGATGCACGCGTCCGTGCTGGAGTCGACGACCGGCTCAACAAGTCGAGCGATCAGATGGCGACCATCGCAGATCGCCGGGTCCGGCTGTATCAAGACCTGCTCGGCATGAACGAGGCCATCCACAAAAGAGCATGGAGCGGAGCTGAGGCCTTGCTCCAGCGCATCGTCCAGCAAGATGAACGCGACACGGAGGCGCGGCGCACGTTTGCGCTGGGCTTGCGCGATGCACTACTCGCCGGCGTGGAGCAAGCCGTGCCCATTGGGCGTTCTCGCGATGTTAGCCAGGAAGTCGAGTTAGGCAAACGGTACGTTCGCTGGCTGCAAGACGCCGTTGCTCACCCTGGCGGCCGGGAGGGTGAGCTACTCGTCGCCCAGGCGCAGGTCTTGGGCGTCGTGGGTCCGTTTGACGAGATGATCAGCCACCTGCACACCGTGTTCCAAAACCATGCTGCGCAGCGCGATGCGTTGCGCAGCGCCTCTTCGCTCCTGATGTTCAGCTTCAGTTGTGTGCGCGCGACCGATGCTGACGCGGAACAGGCACTCCAACGGCTGGGCCAAGAGTTGGCACTCCAACTGCCCATGTCCACCAGCGATTTTTGTGCGGCCGTCAACGCGGTACCCGATACACACAGCGCCGTGTTGCTGGCGTTGACGCGGCGGGGCTACCGCGATGCCGATGCAGGAGCGCCATCCTCGCCGCTCAAGCTAGTGGTATTGAAAACTACCAACGTCCACCAAGGCATCGCGGAAGGTGTGGCACGCTTCTGGGATGCGCAAGGCGAACGGCAGGTGCCCGATCGATCGACCGAGTACCTGCCGTTGAATGAACTGTACGGTCAACTCGATCAACGGTTCCTCTTGGTGGCGCTGCTCGGCACACAGCCGCCGGCTCACCAGTAGCGCTGTGCTGCGGTTACGAGGCTGGCGCGGTGAGCGGTCCGGCCGTTGGCGTTACCACAAACCACACCTTGCCGACGCTCTGACCGGCGACATCGCCCGCCTTGGCATCCTTCGAGTAGTAATACAGCGGCATGCCGTCGTAGGTCGCTTGGATGGTCCCGTCAGCACGTGTGATCGTGGCTATTTTGCCGGGAACACCACTGGGCAGCGTGGGGTTCGCTGCACTGATAAATGCTGGCCAGGCAGTGAGGCAACCGCCCGAGCAGTTGCTGACGCCAGGCGTATCCTTGGTGTACCAGTACAACGTCCGGCCGGCGGGGTCGGTGAGGATGCTACCAAGCTTCGCATCCGTGTGGACCACCACGGTGGACGTGGCACTCGTGGCAGCTGCTGCTGCAGCCGCGGACGTCGCGGAGGTTGCTATGGCCTGGACTGCCGACGCTTGGTTCGCGAAGCCCGTCGCCACGCGATTGGCGGCTGAGGCAGCGGCAGTGGCATCGCCACTCGAGCCGCAGGCCGAGAGCAGGAAGGCAGCAACGAACACTGAAACCGTGACGGCGCGGGGATAGCGAACTGGGGGCAGGTGCACTGCGATCGTCCTCCTGTTGCACATGGGGGCTATGCGCCCTTCATGGTGAGCGTACCACTGTCCTCATGTAGCACCGTGGAGAGCCGTTCGAACCCACACAGAGTCGCTTGAGACGCTGCTGTTGTTAGGCATGCTGGTCTACGCTCGATGGGATAAAGGTAGTGCAGATTCTTCGACGGCCTAGGCCGGACGGCATTGCAGGTATAGTTGCGGCGGCGGTGTTCAGTAGGCTTTCAAGCCCTTGTTTGCCGCGTCGTTTTCGTGTTCGAGTTGGAGATGGACTATGCATCGTTCGCTCGGCATCCTATTCGCGGCATTCGTTGTTTTCCTCAGTGTGGCACCAGTGAGCGCCTCATCGGGTGATGAAGTGGCTCCCGCCGTCGCGGCGGCTCCGGCAGGGCATCCGTTAGGCCTCGTGCCCGTGCGCGACCAAGCTGCCCGGGCCACAGCGTTTCAAGGTCCGCTGGTGTATCACAGCGGCGGAACGGTGGAACTGGGCACCTCGACGCCGGATCTCGAGTACGCGTTGTTTTGGGGCACTGACTTTTCCTCCACGTACCAGAGCCTCATTGGGCGCTACTTGGGCGATGTAGCAGCGGCAAGTGGTGCAACGACCAACGTCTACGCTAGCGACACGCAGTACTACCAGACGGTCGGCGGCATCACGACGCACATTAAGTACAACCAAGCCTACGGCGGCAGCTGGCAGGATACGACCCTGCCTACGTCCAACGGCTGCTCGTCCACCGCGGGTGGCCCGATTTGCGTGAGTGACGCGCAAGTCCAAGCAGAAGTCGCCAAGGGGATCGCCGCGAACGGCTGGCAGGTCGGCATGAAGGCTGAGGTCTTCGTGTTCTTGGAGAACGGCATGAGCACCTGCTCTGGGTCGGCGTGTGCCTTCACGGTGTTCTGTGCCTACCACGCGCACTATGTGGATGGCGCCAATAACGACGTCCTGTACGCCAACATGCCCTACACCGGGCATAACCTCGCGGCCTGCGGTAGCCAGAACGCGCCCAATGGTGATGCGGCGGCCGACGCCACTATCAACGTGACCTCCCACGAAGCCAACGAAACGGTAACCGATGGACTCGGCAATGCCTGGTTCGACCGGCTCGGGCGGGAAAATGGCGACAAGTGCGCCTATAACTTTGGGGCGCCGTTGGGTGGTACATCAGGCAGCTTGTTCAATCAAGTGATCAACGGCAACAACTACTACCTGCAGCAGGAGTGGAGCAATCACAGCCGCGGCTGTGTGCAACAAGGGACCTAGTAGCAAGGTAGCAAGCTGGCTCTCCGGTCCTTGCGGCCAACGACGCCGCCGGTTGGGCTCACTTCCATGTGTGACCCCGACTGGCGGCGTCTGGCATGCGTGCTATCATTTCTTTGTCGATGTGCTTAGTTGATTACAGGGAGTGGTAGCCGATGTCCATCGTTCCAGAGTTCCTCGCAGCAAACGCCAAGTACGCAGGCGCCTTCACCAAGGGGTCGCTGCCGATGCCTCCAGGACGCAAAGTCGCGATCGTCGTCTGTATGGACGCCAGAATTGACCCGGCGCGCGCGCTGGGGCTGGAAGAGGGCGATGCCCACGTCATCCGCAACGCCGGCGGACGGGCCACCGACGCCATTCGCTCGCTCGTGATCTCCCAGCTACTGCTGGGCACGCGAGAGATCGTGGTCATTCATCACACCGACTGTGGCATGCTGACCTTCACCGACGACCAGTTGCGCGCGAAAGTCAAGGCCGACCTCGGCGCCGACGCCTCCGCCATCGACTTCCTGCCGTTCAGCAATGTGGAGCAGAGTGTGATCGACGACGTGAAGGAACTCAAGGCATCGCCGTTGCTCATGCCCGGCTTGCCGGTCACCGGCTGTGTGTACGACGTGCGATCCGGCAAGGTCACCGTCGTCGCGTAGCCGGCCGGAGGGCCATCAAGCGCTGGATCGAACTGCCTGCCGGAATCACCTCCCTGCCCCAAGCTCTGAGGTCAACTGGCCGTCCTCCTCTTGATAGGACACACGCTGCTCCAGACGATCCATCGCCAGCAGGAGGCCTTGCAGAATGGCTTGTGGTCGAGGGGGGCAGCCTGGAATATAGATGTCTACGGGCAACACGGAGGCCACACCTGCCCCGGCGGCGTAACCTCCCGGATACACCGCGCCACTGCAGGCACAGATACCCACTGCGATCACCAACTTGGGTTCTGGCATAGCTGCGTAGGCTCGACGCACGGCAATCTCCAGATTGCGCGTGATGGGCCCGGTGACGAGCACAGCGTCGGCATGACGTGGGGAGGCGACAAAGTCGATCCCGAAGCGCTGCACATCGTAGATGGCATTCGTCGTTGCCGTTATCTCCCAATCACAGGCGTTGCACGAGCCCGCGTCCAGGTGGCGTAGGTGTAGCGACCGGTGCAGGAGCTTCTGCGTGCGCCGAGCCAGTTGCTCGCCTACCTGCTCGGTCGTGGCGGCCGCATCTGGCGTGACCAGGGGCAGTCGAGCCTCTCGTCCCTCGTTCATGGCGTCTGGTTCTTGGGCAGGTTAACCACGCTGAGCAAGTCGTGGCGCGTGTGGCTGGCTAGTTCGAATTCCCGCCGGATGGTCAGTGCTCCCGGTGTGCACACCTCAACGCAACGGCCGCAACTTATGCAACGGGCGAGATCGAGCGTGAGCCGGCGCTGACCCGCATCGGCGTCGAGCGCCAGGGCAGCTGAAGGACACACAGCCACACAGGCCGCGTTGCCATCGCAACGGCGGGCATCGAGCAGCGGGGTGCCTCGAAACGCTGCGGGCGCCAGTTCGTTGTGCCGAGGATAACCAGACGTCACTGTACCTATGTGTGCGCTGCGTCGAAAGATGCCGAGCATAGCCACCCTCTTCTAGCGATCCAGACAGGCATAGCATAGTTCAAAGCTTTTGTTGATCAGCGGGAAGTCGGGCACCATGTTGCCCGGCACGGTGAACGGCACGACCGACCAGTTATACGATGCCGAGCGGACGCGGTAGCGGTAGATTTCGCCCAGCCGGCCGGTCATCACCCAGTGGACATTCTCACCGCGCGGCGACTCGGTGATGCCCATAGCCCAACGTTCCGGTGGTAATGGTCCAACGGGAGCGGTGAGGGCGCCAGGCTCCAACTTGGCGAGCATGTCGCGCACCAGGGCAAACGACGCGAGGGCTTCATTAGCGCGCACGCGTACGCGCGCCCGCACGTCGCCGTCGGTATACACCGGCACAGTGATGCGCGCTGGGTCGTAGGCTGCATAGGGGTGCAGCACGCGGGTATCACGATGCACACCCGATGCACGGGCGGCCACGCCCACCGCCCCCAACTCTCGCGCCAGCGACGGAGTGAGGACCCCTGTCCCGGTCAGCCGTTCCATAAAGGAATCCGTGTCGACCAAGGTAAGCATCAGGTCGCGGAAGTCGGCTTCCACCACGGCCAGCGTCCGCTGGATGTCATCCGTGGCATCAAGCGGTAGGTCACGCCGAACCCCACCAAGACAGTTCACGCCAAACAGGAAGCGATGGCCGGTGACGCGCTCAATGAGCTGTTGCAGGAGTTCCTTTAGGCGTCCACCTTGATAAACACCCAATTGATAGCCGGTGCCGGCACAGATATTGCCGATATCCCCGATGTGATTGTACAGCCGCTCCATTTCGAGCAAGACCGAGCGAATGACCCGCGCTCGCAGGGGAACCTCGACGCCAGCGAGTTGCTCGACCGCCTGACAGTAGGAGGTAGCGTTGGAGAGCGAGCAGGCGCCACAGATGCGCTCTGCCAGAAACAGGACTCGCTCCGCAGGCATCCCCTCCGCCGACTTCTCGATGCCGCGATGGGTATAAAACAGGCGCGCCTCCAGGTGCAACACGGACTCACCCACCGCGCCCAAGCGAAAGTGCCCGGGCTCGATGATGCCAGCGTGGATGGGGCCCACCGGAATTTCCATGACGCCTTCACCGCGCACGCCGGTGATTGGCCCCTCTGAATGGTCAACGCGGGGTGGATGTAGCGCCATATCGAAGTCCTTGCGGAGCGGGTGCAAGCCGCCCGGCCAATCAGGATGCAGCACGAGCCGCCGGGGATCGGGATGCCCATGAGGTTCCAGACCGAGCATGTCCTTCACTTCGCGCTCTGGCCAATTGGCTGCCAAGATGCGAGGCGTGACCGAGGGGAAACTGGGATGCTCGCCAGCCAGCATGGTCTCCACGGCAATAAACAGATTGCTCGCATCCACCGAGAACACGTAATAGAGACCAAAGCCGCGACCTAGGGGACGTTCATCGGTGCCCGTCATCACGGTGAGTGACGCACCGAACGACTGGGAAATCTGGCCGCAGACCTCCGCCAATATCTCGGGAGCAGTCACCACGTGGACCAGGCGAGCGGTAGGTTCGGTCATGAGGCGAGCGCTGTCGCCCACTTCAATAGCCAACCGCTTGACCAGCGCCGGTAGGTCGAGTGCGGTGGCAACGGCAGGGTCAAGTGAGGAACTGGTCACGGCGCTACTCCCCCAAGCACGGCTGCGACCTGGGTGAACGCGCGCATGACCGGAGGAGGTAACCAAAACTCGCCCACGAGCAATGCGACCAATGGCAGGATGAGCAGGACTACATCCACCGGGGGTGGACGGTCGGACTTCACTTCGGCGGGAGGCGCGCCCAGTGTCACGCGCATGCCGTGGCGGACCATACCGGCAAAGACAAAAGCCAATGCCACAATCAAGATGGTACTCGCGCTGATGGTCCAGGCGGTGGAAGTTGCCCCTTGAAAGCCGGCGCTGACGACGCCAAACTCGCTGGCAAAGGTAGCGAAGGGCGGCACGCCAGTGATCGCAAAACTACCCAGCAGTAACGTGCTGCCTGCCACAGGCGCTACGCGCACCGCGCCGTGTAAACGCGACAGACGGAGCGCCCCATACTGGCGTCCGATCCGACCAGCAGCAAAGAACAGAGCAGATTTGGCGAGCGCATGGTTGACCATGTGGAAACTCGCTGCAAAGAGGCCCAGCGGTCCGCCAATACCCACACCCACTGCGATGATGCCGATATGCTCCACCGATGAGTAGGCGAGCAGGCGCTTAAGGTCGTATTGCACCAGGATAAACGGCACGGACACGGCAACGGAGAAGGCGCCAAAGATCAGGAGGAGGTGGCTGGAAAAGTCTGGCCCGAGCGCGGCAACGGCCAGGATGTGAAAGCGGAAAATGGCGTACAGCGCACAACTCAGCAGAGCGCCAGAGAGCAAAGCGCTGATCGGTGCGGGCGCCTGGCTGTGCGCATCGGGCAGCCAGGTGTGCATCGGCGCCAACCCGGCTTTGGTACCAAACCCCACCAGTACGAAGATAAAGCACAGCTTCATGAGCGTCGGGTCGAGATGGCCGGCCACGCCGTACAACTGATCCCAGTTCAAAGGATCTGCATGGACTGGCACCACTTGCCCAGCGGCATAGTACACAAGCAAGACGCCAAACAGCGCAAAGGCTATCCCCACCGTGCAGATGATGAGATACTTCCACGCCGCTTCCAGCGCCGGTCCATCGCCGTGAAAACCGACGAGCAGCGCGGTGGCAAGGGTCGTGGCCTCCATCGCTACCCAGAGCAGACCCAAATTGTTAAGCAAAGGCACGGCCAGCATGGCGAAGATGGACAGGTGCAACCAGCAATAATGTGCTCGCGACTGCGAAGGAAGGGTATCGCCGTCGAGTACTTCGTGGTGCAGGTAGTCCGCCGACATCAGCGCCGCGCCGCCGCCGACCAGCACGACAATAACGACAAGGAGCGCGCTCAAGGCATCGACATAGATATACCCACCAAAGCTAGTGAGGGGGGCCGGGCCGAAGGCGGCGCTGGCGGTGGCGAGGCCTACCGCCAGCGTGAGCACCGCGCCGGCAGCGCTGACACGCTGTGGCATGCGATGTGGCTCCACCAACCGGCAGACCAGCGCCGTGAGGAGTGGTGTGAGCAGCAACAGCACGGGAAGCATCGCCCTATCCCCGTAGCTGTCGCAACTGGTCGGTGCTGACCGTGTCAAATGTCTGGTTGATCCGAAAGGCAAAGACTCCCATAATCACAACGCCAACCAACAAGTCAAAAAACACCCCAATCTCCACAAAGATGGGAAGACCGAGGGTCGCGATGATACCAGCTAAGTAGAGCCCGTTTTCCATACTGACCAAGGCGACGACCTGATTGAGTGCCTTGCGCCGGGTCACCATCGTAAACAGTCCGATGAGCATGAGGGCTACCGACACCGGCAGCGCATAATGGCTGAACACCGTGTTGGGCAGGTTTCCTTGCCCAACAACGGCGAAGGCAATCAACATCAGCGCTGCCGCGGCAATCAGCGAAACGCGCAAGGAAACGATGGGACGCGTTTCGCGTTTGACTTGCAGCGTCCGCAACACATAGAGCAGCACCGCTGGGATAGCAGTGGCCTTGACGGCAATGGTGAGGACCACGGCAACCCACATGTGCACTTCACCCGAACTCAGTGCCACAATCGCTGCAATGGCGGCCAGCAGTGACGATTGCGCAACTAACGTCCAGATCGCCACGGAGATGCGACGCGACCCAGCCACCACAAAGCCCGTGGCTAGGAGCAACAGCGACAGCGTATCAACCAACGAGATGGTCAGCGGATTCATCGAAGCACGACATTCGCCACGACGGCTAACAACGCGATAGAGAAGCCGGCACCCATCAGGTCGGGCACTTTGAAGAGACGGAGCTTGGCAAACGCCGACTCGATCATCGCGACGACGGCCGCGAGGATCACCAGCTTGCCAAAGTAGGTTAATGCCCCAAGGATGAGGGCGGGGACGTCGGTGGACTGTGCAATGCCCCAGGGAAAGAGCGTGGCTGCAAGGAGTGAAAATATTACCGTCTGCTTTAACAGCGTTGCCCAGAGCAGAACCGCGAGAGGGCGGCCAGAATACTCCAGGAGCATTCCCTCGTGGATCATCGTGAGTTCGAGGTGTGTGTCGGGGTTATCAACCGGCACACGTCCGGTTTCGGCGAGCGTGACGATGAGCATCGCGATCAGAGCGAGCACCTGGCCAGGGGATATCGCGGCGAGTCCGCGATTGGCGAGTGTGCCGGCGATGGTCGAAAGGTTCGTTCCGCCGGCTTGCAGGGCCACGGCAAACAACGTCAGTAGCAGCACCGGCTCGACCAAGGCAGCAATGGCCACTTCGCGGCTACTTCCCATACCCCCAAAGGCGCTGCCGGTATCGAGGCCAGCGAGCGCTAGCATGAAGCGCGCTAGAGCGAAGAGGCCGATGAGCACGATGGCGTCGCCCCAACCACTGAGGGGTGCGGGCAACCAAGCGGTCGGGACCAGCAGCGCGGCCGTCGAGAGAGCGCCAGCATAGACCGCGGGGGTTGCCGTGGTGATCCAGGAAGCGTGTTCCGATCGCACCGTGTCCTTCTGCAGATACTTCCATAGATCGAGATACGGCTGCCAGAGGTCCGGACCTTGACGGTTTTGGAGTCGGGCTTTCAGGAGTTTGACGAGACCATTCACTCCCGGTGCCAGGGCTGCCAGCAGCCCCAGTTGCAGCAATGCAGAACCGATTCCGAGCGCTATGGCCATCAGTGCGCTGCCAGGAGCACGACGAGCAGTGCAACGAAGAGATAGGCCAGGTAGGTCTGAATCGAACCGTTCTGGAGGCGCCGGACCAGTTGCGAAACCCACACGACGCCTTCGGCGGCGCGGTGGTAGAACAGCTTCTCAAACACCGGCTCGACGCTCGCGTGGTACACGATGGTCGAAACAAAGGGAGTACCCTTGTGCAAGCGTGTTTCGACGCTGCGCTCAGGCCGCACAACGCTCTTGAACATCAGGCGAATGGGCTTGGCAAAGCTGGTTGCGGAGTATTCGTGTATGGGCACCAGCGTATTGCCACACGCCCACGTCTCGTCGATACGCGTTCGCACGCGACCCGCAAACAGCCGTGCAAGTGGCCAGGGTAGGAGGGCGAGCACGATCAACGCTATCGCGACTCCTGGTGTGGCCACACCTGCCGTACCGCCGGGAGCCAGTACGGTCCAACCGCTCGTCGTCGCTACCGCCCCAGTGAGTGGCAAGCTGACCGAGCCGAGCAGTGCGACTATGGGCCCAGCGGCCAAACCAAGACCGAGGCACAGCAGCGTGAGGACCAGCATGCTGGCCAGTTGCCACCGCCCTGCTTCATGCGGCGGCTCGGCCGGCAACCGACCATGCGTCAGCGCGGGGTCGGCGCCACGCGGCAGGGCGAGGAACGCAGCGCCAAACGCTTTGACGAAGCATGCGACCGCGAGCGCGCCGGTGAGCGCGAGCAGGCCGCCCGCAACGAGTACGGGCACGGCCAGGAGCGCATTGTGGTTGGCAAGCCCCACGAACAGCAAGGCTTGAAACGTCAGCCATTCACTGGCAAAGCCGTTGAGCGGCGGCAAGGCAGAGATCGCAGCCGAACCAATCAAAAAGCAGAAGGCGGTGACTGGCAACGCGCGGATGAGCCCTCCCATGCGTTCCAGGTCGTGGCTGTGCGCTGCTTCGTCCACCACGCCAGCGGCTAAGAACAAGAGCGACTTGAAGACCGCGTGGTTGAGCGTGTGAAAGAGCGCGGCGATCAGCCCAAGAGCAGCCAGCACCGGTTCACCAGTGGCGCGTCCGAGCAGCGCCGCGCCAATCCCCAGCAAGATAATGCCGATGTTCTCGACGCTATGGTAGGCCAGCAAGCGCTTCAGGTCGTGCTCCATCAGGGCGTACAGCACACCCAGTACGGCAGAGGTCGCACCGATCGCGACGACGAGCGTGCCCCACCACGCCGGCCCAGGGGCCAGCACGCCCAGACTGATCCGGATTAGCCCATAAATGCCAGTCTTGATCATTACACCGGACATGAGCGCGGAAATCGGCGTTGGGGCCACCGGGTGGGCTCGCGGCA
>JANWJO010000136.1 GCA_025449435.1 Chloroflexota bacterium
GGCGCATCCGTTTAAAGCGAAGGTAAGGTATCTCCGTGTCCTACAGCGACCTCACGTTGGTCTGCCGGGATTGCAATTCCCGGTTCATGTTCACTGCTGGTGAGCAAAACTATTATTCGCAACATGGACTGCAGCATCAGCCGACCCGCTGCCCCAACTGCCGGCAAGCGCGCAAGTCCAATCAAGATGCCGGCGGCGACGGCCGTGGTGCTGAAAATGCCGGCCCGCGCCAGTTGTACGAAGTGATCTGCTCGTCGTGCAAGCGAACGGCGCTGGTCCCTTTCAAGCCCGACCCGAGCAAGCCGGTCTATTGTCCCGAGTGCTACGACGACCACCGCGGTGGCCGGATGTTCGGTTCGCCGGCAGGCTACCGGAGCAACACGCGATTCTAAGCCCGTTTGGGCAATGCGGTGACCGTGGCGCTTGAACGGTGCCACGGTCACCTGCAGTTAAAGCGTGACCTCTACCTGGCGCCGCACGTCGTCGCGAGAGAACTCAAGTGCGATGTGTGACCCACGTGTGCGACCCGACAACGCGGCCTCGACGTCCGCTGCAGTGCGAATCTCGCTGGCGTCCAGGTGCGTGATGATGTCGCCAGGTCGCAAACCAGCCTTGGCGGCCGTTGACAAGGGCGTTACTTTGCCAACGTAGGCACCGGGTACAGCCGGGCGGCCCTGCCCGACGAGGATGCGCGCGGCGTCGGCTACAGCGACGCCAAATGGCGGCGATTTCGCTGGCATGCTCACTAGATAATCGAGCCGGCGCTGGTCGAAACCGACAACAACCTCATCGTCGATGGTGATCACCGGCACACCTTGCTGGCCAGACTTGCGCACCATCTCATAAGCCGCCGAGCGGTCAACGCTCACGTCCTTTTCGCGATAGGGAACGCCGCGCTGCGAAAGCCACGCTTTCGCCCGAGTACACCACGGTCAAGTGGGTGTGGTATAGACGGTCACTTCCACGGTGTGCAATCCTCCAGCCGGCATTGCTATCAACTCCTCGCATACAGTACCGCACCCTTACAAAGGTACGATGCTAGCGATGCGCTCGCGTGGCGGGCATAGGCCCCACTACACAAGGAGGTGCGTACCATGCTCGTAGTGACAACCGAGAACGTGCCTGGCCAGCACGTCACACAGGTGTTTGGTCAAGTATTTGGCCTCGTGGTGCGCAGTCGCGGACTCGGTGGCAACATCATGGCCGGCCTGCGCTCGCTCGGCGGTGGTGAGATCAAGGAGTACACGGAGTTGCTGGAGGAGGCTCCGCCGGCACGCGACTGATCGCATGATCCAAAATGCCACCGTGATGGGCGCTAATGCGGTAGTAATGATGCGTTTCGACAGCTCGGAAATAGGGCAAACCATGTCGGAAATTGTGGCATACGGCACGGCCGTCGCGATCGAGCCCAACACCTGAGGGATTGTGAATAGGCATGACGCTGCGAAACGGGCTTATCGTGTACGCGGCCGTTGCTGTGGTACTGGGTGTCCTGCTCATCTTGATCGTCCGGCCGTTTCTTGGCGGCAACCTTCCGCTCACCGTTGGCATCGATCTGCTCGTGAGCGGCGCCGCCGTTGCCGCTGCGATTGGGTTTGAACGATCACGCTACCGGCCGCAAGCCACCACGCCGCAACGGTTACGCCCCACTGGAGAGAAGATGACCGACCCAATCACCAACGAACTAGTGGAAGTGTGGGAGGATCCGGTCACCGGGGAACGCGAGTACCGGCCGGCTGGCGATCATTCCGTGCGCAAGTAGTGCACGATCATGCTGTCAACGACCTGCTCAACTGGGGCATGATCGTCGGTGAACACCAAGCCCTGTGAAGGCTGCACCAACGTCAGGCTCTGCATAGCCGACGCGCCGAGCTGGCGGAGGACGCCGTTGTTGAGCCCATCCACCCGCGTTTGAATGCCGTCCCGATTCCACGGCACCGGACTCGCCACGATCAGGCTATTCAGAATGAGCGTTCCTGGTGGCGCCGGCACATTAATGATGTATACAGAGGGGAAGTCGAGACGCATTGTTCGTGCGATGTCGTCCACAAGTGCCACATCGTCAGCCGTACGACCCACGTTAATGACCACGGTGCCATCGGGCGTGAGGTGTTCGCCGATCTCTTGGAAGAATTCCTGTGTCGTAAGTTGAAATGGGATATATGGGGTATGGTAAGCGTCCACGCTAATGAGGTCGTACTTGGTGTCGGTGGTGCGTAGGAAATAGCGGCCATCTTGCGCATAGGTGTGGACATTCGGCTCATTGAGCTCGAAGTATTGCCGCCCTATATCAATAATCGCCGGATCGATCTCAACGCCATCGATGGGTACGGGCCCATAAAAGTACGTCAGTTCTTTCGCCATCGTACCCGCACCCATGCCGATAATGGCGGCCCTGCGGACTGTTTGAGCAGTGTGCTGCGGATTGAAGTAGGGTGCTATCAGCACGTAGTCCCAATAGGCGCGCGTGAGGTGATCGACAGGATTGGGGCTATTGTCATCGCTTTTGATAAAGATGGAGTGTATCGACACTCCTTCGTTGAGTAAGAGTTCGGTTATACCCTGAATATCAATCACTTGAATGTAGTTATAGTCGGACTCTCGCTCAGCGATCATGCCCACGGCCGGCTTAATGACGCCTGGTGGAATGACGAACAGTAGGACGCCAATCGCGACCATCACGGCCATCGCCATGCTGCGCAAGCCGATGGCCGACAGCACGAGCAGTGCTAGGCCAAACAGGATGAGCGTGCGGGCCGTGCCGATAGTTGGGATGAATACCAGCACTGGCAGAAACGTGCCGACGATGCTTCCCACCGTCGACAAGGCGTAGAGCGAGCCTGCCACATTGCCGGCGCCCTCGATCTTGGTTACCGCCAGCCGGATGGCGAACGGCGAAACACAGCCCAACAGCGTGATCGGGATAGCAAACAGCAAGATGGTGCCCAACAACGAGCCGAGAAAGCTGCCCACCGAGACCGTGGCGAAGGCGGTGAGCGACAATTGTAGGATGGGTCTGGAAACAAACGGGATAACCATAATGACGATGGCTGCGATCGCCGTGAGCCGGTACAGGTAGGTTTCGTTGGGGTGCCGGTCGGCGATGCGGCCGCCCAGAAAATAGCCCACCGACAGGTAAATCAAGATGAGGCCGATGATGTTGGCCCATACGAAGATACTCGTACCGAAATAGGGTTCGAGCAGCCGGGAGGCGCACATTTCGGCTGCAAGCGACGTCATCCCCGACACGAACACGACGGCGCGGAGCATCCAGTTCCCTTCGCGTCACCTACTGGTGCAGTGTTTCTGGCGGATCGAGCAGTTCCCCGCCTGAGCCTGCCAAAGGCGTGCGAGGGTCCCTGTCATCAGGGTACGTCCGACCTTAGGCATCGTCAAGTTTGCTACGAGCGCAGCGCGCGGGCTGCCGGATGCAGTTGCTTCCCGCGTGGTTGACGCCATTCGCCATCTCCTTCATGCTCTTGATGAGGACAGCGAACTTGGAGGGATACATGACCACGGTCGATCGACGGCACCGACCCGGCTACCACTTTCTGCCACCGTCGGGTTGGATGAACGATCCTAACGGCGTGATCCAGTGGCACGGTGTATACCACCTGTTCTACCAGCACAATCCTGACGAAGCGGTCCATCGCAACGTGCACTGGGGCCACGCAACGAGCACCGACTTGATGCACTGGGAGCACCGGCCCATCGCCCTCACGCCGCAGGCCGGCGCTGCCGACGCTGCCGGATGCTGGTCGGGCTCAGCCGTGGAACACGACGGCCGTCCGGTGATCCTATATACAGGCGTAACGGGCGGCCGTCCGTACGTCGAGACGCAGTGCCTCGCCACCGGTGACCTTGATCTGGACACGCTGGCGAAACGGCCTGAAGGTCCTGTGATCGCAGAACGGCCACAGGGACTCGACCTATTGGCGTTCCGCGATCCGTGTCCCTGGTGTGAGCCGGACGGCTGGCACCTGGCGCTAGGCACCGGCATTGCGGGCGCCGGACCCACTCTACTTCATTACCGCTCGGAAGATCTGGTCACGTGGACGTATCTTGGCACGCTGACTGATCCATCCTTTCGGGCGCCGCACGGGCCGAGCCTGGGTGCAATCTGGGAATGCCCGCAGTTCTTCAAGCTCGGTGATGAGCAGGTGTTGCTGGTGTCGGTGCTCGGAGACCATCCTGAGCACGTGGTGTGCATGATGGGACCCTATACCAATGGCACGTTTGCACCACGATCGGTGACCTTGGTTGACGCGGGACCCGACTTGTATGCGCCGATCACGATGCTCGACACTGCTGGCCGCCGCCTCATGTTCGGATGGAGCTGGGAGGCGCGCACTCGCGCCGTCCAAAAGGAAGCAGGCTGGGCTGGCGTGCTCACGGTTCCCCGAGTCCTCACGGCCGGCCCTGACGGACGGCTGCGTTACGAGCCAGTGCCCGAGCTACACCGCCTGCGACGGGAAGTGGCACACATTCAGCCTGTGGTTGTCACAACCGAGCACCAGTTCCAGCTCCCAATGCATGCCGACATGGCCGACATACAGCTGTCGTTGAAGGCGATCGGCGAAGCTCGTTGGGCGCTTTCCGTCCTGCGTTCTGCTGATGGTGTGGAGCACTCAGACATCCGGTACGACGGCTCGACCGGCGTGCTCACATTGGATCGCAGTCATGCCAGCCTGGACCCGGCGGTGAACGGTGGCCGGTACTCGGTGAACGTCACTCCGGGTTCGGACGGAGTGATCAACCTGCGCGTCCTCATCGACCGGTCCATCATCGAAGTGTTTGCTAACGACGCCCCGCCTCTAACAGCGCGTGTGTATCCGGTTGGAACGGCAAGTCAGCACATGTCGCTCGCTTTTGCAGCCGGCGAAGTCGACATTCGATCCGGTAGCGTGTGGCGCCTTGCTTCCACCAATGTGGAGTAGCGGCATAGGCAGCCCAAGTCCGGATAAACGTGTCGGAAGAGCGAGTACTAGCTATACCGTTTGCTCGGTAGGGTCCATGGGCAGCTTAATGGGAGCCCCACCTCGATTGGACGACTCGCGCAAGGCGACGATCAGCTCTTGATCGAGCCGCGCCTGGGCCGCTCCGTAGGAAGGTTGCGTGTTATTCCGGACGGCGTTGACCAAGCTCATGATGCACCCAGCGACACCGATTTCATCGTCGTGCCATTGCGGACCGTGCCCACGTGAGGCGGTCACGAACGGGCTATTCCAGATGGCCAGCGGAACACGCGCATCACTGGTGTGCGCGGCAATAGCTACCAGTGCTCCACCGTCGACGCGTTCCCAGCGGCGCTCGATGGTGATGTATTGCGGAGCCTGTCCCGATGGCGACAGTAGCGACAGCCGTTCTTCAGAGTTAGGGCCGGTGCCGATCGAAATCCCCATACCCTTTTCGGCCAGGAACCGGCTACTGCGCCACCAGCGCAACGCAGAGTCGTAACCGAGGTTCGTCCAGTGAAAGATGCCCAGCTGCCCGCCCTCAAACTCCACCATGCCGTGTTCCTGCGTTTCCGAGCGGGGACCCTCCTCGTTGTGATTGCGCGACGTGTAAGGCATAAGCATGTACTTGCGTACTGCGCCGGTTACCTGCACCGGCTTGGCGTCAAACCCCAGGTAGCTGCGCATGACGCTTGCGCCGTGGTAGCCGTGTCCGGCAAAGTCGTTGAAGGAGGAATACACCCGGCCAAACACGCCGGAGGCGATGAGCAGCAGCTTGATTTGCTCCAGGGGCCTGCGGTGAAACTGTTCGGCGACTTCGACTTTGGTGCCGTGACGTGCCGCCGACGCGATAATCGCATCGGCATCGCTAAGCCGGTGGGCGATCGGCGTCTCGAGCAGCACGTTCAGGCCGTGTTCGACAGCCATGAGGCCGATCTCGGCATTGGCCCCGTAGTTCACCGTGACGATGCCGATCGTGGGAGCCTTATCGCGCATGAGCTGGTCCATATCGGTGAAGTGGGGCACGCCGAGGCTTTGCCCCAACCGCGCTGCCGAGGCAGCACTGCGGCCCCATACCGCCACGAGCTCGACGTGCTCGGCGAGCGCTTTGATGATCGGCCCATACATATAGTCGGCACGGGCTCCCGTACCGATGATGGCCACTCTCAGGGGTAGATGCAACGGCATGGCGGCATACCTCGATTCCAGCTCAGTTCACTACGACTGTTTACTTGGTTTTCTGGCTCTCCTGAGGCTACCGCGCCGGTTTGGCACGCACATATTGCACTGGCCAGGCGCCAGCATCTGGGTCGCCCAGATTAGCGCCAGCGTGCAGCGGAAAATACGGGTCGCGTAACAACTCCCGCGCCATAACGATGAGGTCAGCTTGTCCATTGTCCAGCACGGCTTCCGCCTGTTGTGCCGTGGTAATGAGCCCGACGGCGGCTGTGGCGATGTGCGCCTCACGCCGGATGGCCTCTGAGAACGGCACCTGGTAGCCGGGACCAGGGCGCACCTCTTGGAGCGGCGTCAAGCCTCCGCTTGAGCAGTCCACCACATCGACGCCGGCGCCAACCATCCGTCGCGCCAGCTCGATACTGCTTGGTAAGTCCCAACCACCGGCGGCCCAGTCCGTGGCAGAGATCCGAACGAACAGTGGCTTAGAGGTCGGCCACACGCTGCGGATGGCCTGGGCTACCTCAATGGTGAGTCGAACGCGATGGTCGAACGAACCTCCATAGCCGTCGTCGCGGGTGTTCGCCAGGGGAGACATGAACTCATGGAGCAAATAGCCGTGGGCGGCGTGTATCTCTATAACATCGATGCCCAGTTGGTCTGCGCGCTGTGCTGCTTTACGGAACGACTCAATGACCGTATCGATGTCACCGAGCGTCATGGCGCGGGGCAGGCGGTAATTATCCTGGAATTTACTGGTCGTTGGCCCAATCGGCTGCCAGCCGCCCAGGTCATCGGGAACGCCATGATGGCCTTCCCAGGGTCTGGAGGTGCTGGCTTTACGCCCGGCGTGCGCGAGCTGGATACCCATCGCTGCACCCTGAGCCTTCACAAAGGTCACGGTGCGCTCCAATGCCTGCGTATGCTGGTCCGACCAAAACCCGAGGTCCTGTGGCGATATCCGGCCCTCTGGAGACACTGCGGCGGCTTCGGTGAACACCAATGCTGCCCCGCCAACCGCACGGCTGCCCAGATGAACCAAATGCCAGTCCGTCGCCAGCCCGTCTTGCGCCTCGCAGCAGTACTGGCACATCGGCGATACGACGATGCGGTTGCGCAAGGTGAGGCTGCGGAGCGTCAAGGGCCGGAGAAGTGCTGGAGTCGCCAGCGCGCGCGGCGGCGTGGAGGTCGTCGACACCTAGCGGCCCTCGGTTCGCCAGCCGTCGAGCACCGCCTGCACCTTCCCGAGTTGGACGGCTACGTTGGCGTACTCTGCCTTCTGGGAATGGTGCTCGACGCTGTAGAACCCGGCATATCCCGCGTCGCGCAAGTTGGCCATTTTCTGCTGCAGTGGCCCCTCGGTAATATTCCAGGGGAAGTGCGTGTGGCCAACCCAAGGCGCGACCATCTGGTCGGCGAGGTCTTTCTCCTCCTGGGTACCGCCCCATCCCCCAATATGGCAGGAGATACCAAACCCTGGGTGGTCCACTGCTCCGTAGAGCCGCTTGAGATTATGCCACTGCTTCTCAGGGCCCCAGTGGTTTTCGGCCCCCATCTTGAAGCCGTGGTCGTGGGCGAACTGCGCGTACTGCTTGTAATGCGCCACGATGAAGTCGAACTCGGCGTCGGACCACTCGTCTCGGCGGCTGCCGGCGTCGATGCGCACGAAGCGGGCGCCAAGCGTGACAGCGGCCTTGAGGTGAGCGAGAGCATTCTGATGGTTACCCTCGCGCACCGCTGCGTCGTCGTCCCACACGTGCGCCTTGTCAACGCACAGGTCGGCCAGGACGAGCTCGCGTTCGTCGAGGGCATTCTTGATAGCCTGCAAATAGTCGGGCTCCGTGCTTACCATGAAGCCGTTCCAGATGTCAGCGGCACCTAGTCCATACCGATGCTTGACCGTTTCCAGGTACCCGAACAAGTCGATCTGCTTGGCTTTGAGCATGCCCAAGAAGGAGTAGGACAGGATAGACACGTTGTGCACGGCAGTGTTCCTTTCAAGGGTATCGTAGCGCACTTCCACAGCTATGAGCAGCGGCGCTGCCGGCGACAGCGGTGCGACCTTCTACACCTTGGTAAGTGCCACAGGCTCCCACACTAATATCGCTTGCTCGTCGCTCGCGATCGATACTCCTACTAATACTGCAGTACTTGACGCACTGCTTCTGTGCGCTTAGGATAGTAAATCGAATACGTAATCGATACACTGCACTTGCGGGAGTTTCGTGGGTGACGCGGTCCAGCATTCACGATGTGGCTGAACGGGCAGGCGTGTCGGCCGCCACGGTATCCCATGTGCTCAACGCCACGCGGTTTGTGAGCGACGAAACGCGTTCGCGCGTGGTGTCGGCGATCACCGAACTGGGGTACATCCCGAGTCAGGCGGCGAGGAGCCTCCGCAGCCAGCGCACGCGCACGCTGGCGCTCGTGGTTTCCGACATTGAGAACCCGTTCTTCACGGAAGTCGTGCGGGCGGCGGAGCGCAGAGCCGCGGACGCTGGCTACACCGTAGTTCTGGGCAATACGGACGAGGCACCGGAGCGAGAACAGGCCATTCTGCGCGCGCTCCTGGAACAACGAGTGGACGGCGTACTCCTGGCGCCTGCTTCAGGAGAAACCAACATCGACCACATTCAGGAGTTGTCGCTGCGCGGTGTTCCACTGGTGCTCCTGAACCGCCGCCTGGAGAGCGTAAACGCGCCAGCAGTGACCGCTGACAACGAACAGGGATCGTATGAAGCGACCCAATACGTGTTGCTGCGCGGGCATCGCCGCATCGGCGTGATACACGGCCGGTTAGACACCAGCACCACCCAGGAGCGCCTGGCGGGCTTCCATCGCGCTCTGGGTGAAGCCGGCTTCAGCGTACCTGAACAGTTTCTCGTGATGGGCGGATCGAAGACGGAACCAGCCTACCTGGCGGCGAGGGCGTTGCTTGCACTCGATCCCCGGCCTACCTGCCTGTACGCGTTCAACAACTTGATGACCGAAGGCACGCTCCTGGCCATCAAGGAGTCGGGCATCGCCTGTCCAGACCAAGTGAGTTTGATCGGCTTCGACGACTTTCGAGCGGCACGCACCGTGACACCAACCCTCACCGTAGTGGCGCAACCCACCTATGACATCGGCCGCGTCGCAACGGAGCTGCTGCTGCGTCAGTTGGATGGAGAGCTAGTGATCAGCGTGCAACTGCCCGCGCATCTGGTAGTGCGCGAGTCGGTATCGCAACTGAACGTATCCACCAAAGGAGGAGTACGCGAGAAGACTTGACTTCGGGCGCTTAGCATCCTCCCGATCGTGAGGGGGAACTCGTGGCCTTTTTTGCACCAACTCATACCAATGAAGGAGGTCGACGTTGTGTCAAGACGCAATTGCTACTGAAGAGTCGGTGATCTCAACCCGCCTGGTGTCGCGACGGACTGCGCTTGGCAGCTTCCTGGCAGCCGGCACCGTGGCGCTATTGACCGCTTGCGGTGGATCGACGTCAGCGGCGACCAGTTCGGCGGCAGGCAGCACGACCGCCGCGCCAGCGACGAGCGCTGCAACCAGTGCTGCGACCAGTGCTGCGACCAGTGCTGCAACCAATGCTGCTGCCGTTACGACGGCCTCGACGGCTAGCGCAGCCGTCAGCACTCAATCGGCCAGTGCCGCGGTGGGCGGTGCGCCAGCAGGCGACATTAGTTTCGCCTGGTGGGGCACTGGTGAGCGCAGCACCAAAACCCAAGCGGTCATGACGCTGTTTCAGCAGAAGTACCCTGGCACCTCGATACAGGGTGTGCCGACTGGTGACTTCACGACCTACTGGCAAAAGCTCACCGTGGAAGCAGCGGCGCACAACCTGCCCGACGTGCCCCAGATGCAAGTGCGCTATATCTCGGCCTACGACACGCGTGGCGCACTGCGCGCGCTCGACGACCTGACCTCTCAAGGCACCATCGACGTGAGCGGCATCCCGAAAGTCGTCGTCGATTCGGGCAGGGGGCCAGACGGCAAGCTGTACATGATCCCCACCGGGTCAGCGACTAACAACTGGATGTACAACGACACGATGGTCACGCAGCTCGGGTTGCCATCACCGGCGACGCTCACGACCTTCGACGCCATCCAGCAGTGGCTACTGCAGGCCAAGGCTAAAGTCCCCAGTGGCGTCTATGCTTGCGACTTGAAAGGCAACGACGACTCCATATGGTGGGCTTGGATGTCGAGCAACGGCCAGAAGGTGTTCAACGCCGATGGCACGCTGGGCTTTCCCAAGCAGATGATGATCGACTACTGGAACTGGTGGGAAACGCTGCGCAAGGCAGGTGCCACAGTTCCGGCGTCGATGAATGCCGAGGAGCCTACGAGTAACGTCCAATCCTATCTCGCTACCGGCAAAGTGATCTTTGACGAGGCGCCGGCCAATCAACTGGCGGCATACCAAACCGCGCTGACATCCGGCAAGTTGGGTACCATGCATGTCGCGGCAATGCCCAAGACGGCTGCCGGCAATGGGCAAGTGCTCATTAACAACGGGCTGTCTATTGCGTCGAACACCAAGAATCTGGCGACGGCAGCCGCTTGGGTCAACTTTTTCACCAACGACCCAACTGGAGCGGCAGCGTACGCGTCGGACAATGGCACCGTGACGGTGACCGCTCTGCTCGACAAGCAGATCGCAAACGCTACTGGGATGGCAGCTGGGTCGCAAGAATACTTACAATTCCTCAAGACCGTGGTGGCCAACAATCCCACGATCGTCAACTTCCCGGCCAACTACAATGCCGTGAACACGGCGCTGCGCAACAACTATTCGAACATCGCGTTCGGCAAGGCCACGGTGAGCGACGCCGTCGACGCCTTCTTTAGCCAGGCCAGCGCAGCAGCGTCGAACACCTAAGGTTCCGCACCACACGAGGCAAGTGCACAGTTGGGAGGACGATGGCTCTCTCCACGCCAGCAGCCGTTACACGCCGTCGGAGCAAGTCGAAGGTTTTCGGCCCTGACGGCGCTGTGGCGTACCTGTTTCTCGCCCCGTGGCTGATCGGTTTTCTGGGAATCACGTTGGGTCCACTGCTGGCCTCGTTGGGCTTATCCTTTAGCCACTACGACCTGTTCACCAACCCCAGCTGGCTCGGGCTAGCGAACTACGGGCACTTGCTGGACGACCCGGCGTTTGTGCAGTCGTTCGGCGTCACGGTCAACTATGTGCTCGTATCGCTGCCTTCGATCCTCATCCTCTCCTTGCTGCTCGCTCTGGCGCTGGAGCGCGGCATTCGCGGCCTCACGTTGTATCGGGGGCTGTTCTACTTGCCTTCGTTGCTCGGGGGGAGCGTGGCGATAGCGGTGCTGTGGCGTCAACTGTTCGGTACCAACGGCACGCTCAACCAACTGCTGGCCATCGTGCATATTCAAGGGCCGCCGTGGATTGGGCAACCAAGCACGGCGCTGTATACGTTGGTGGCGCTCAACATCTGGCAGTTTGGTGCCACGATGATCATCTTCCTGGCGGGCCTGCGCCAGATCCCGCGCAGTTTGTACGAGTCGGCCCAGGTCGACGGGGGAAGTTCCGTCCGGCAGTTCTGGCACATCACGCTGCCGTTGCTGTCACCGGTCGTGTTCTTCAACGCCGTCTTGGGCCTCATTCGAGCCTTTCAAGTGTTCACGTCAGCCTATGTCATCAGCGGCGGTTCGGGGGGACCGGCGGGATCGACGCTACTGTATTCGCTCTATCTGTACCAACAAGGCTTTACCGATTACAACATGGGGTATGCGGCGGCCATGGCTTGGGTGTTGCTGGTGCTTGTCGGCGCCTTGACCGGCTTGATGTTCTTTGGCGCGCGGTTCTGGGTGTTCTACGGGGACCAGGCGTAGTATGGAAGTCGCGCTTTCGACACGCCGCCAGCAGTGGCGCGAACGTCAACGACAGGTCGTGCTAGGTACCGGCGTCCGGCACGTGGTGCTGGTAGCGTTGCTCATCGCCATGCTGTATCCGATGGTCTGGATGGTCGGGGCGTCGTTCGAGCCCAGTGCGCAAATCTTTGTCAATGCTGGGCTGCTCCCGCAGACATGGACCTTCGCCAACTACCAGCATGGCTGGTTTCCGATTCCGAGCCTGTCGTTTACGCGGATCTACGCAAACTCGTTCATCATTGCACTGCTCGCGATCACTGGCAATGTAGCCTCGTGTACACTCGCGGCGTATGCGTTTGCCCGTCTGCGCTTTCGCTTCCGCAACTTCCTGTTTGCCCTCATGTTGCTCACGATCATGCTGCCCTATCAAGTGCTGATTATTCCGCAATACATCTTATTCCTGCATCTCGGCTGGCTGAACACCTACCTGCCATTAGTCGTGCCACGCTTTCTGGCTGTCGATGGCTTTTTCGTTTTCCTGATGGTGCAGTTTATTCGCGGACTGCCGCGCGAACTAGACGAGGCTGCAATCATCGATGGATGTGGTCACTGGCAAATCTTTGCGCGCATCGTCGCGCCGCTGTGTGTCCCGGCTATGGCTACAACCGGGTTGTTCACGTTCATTAACTCCTGGAACGACTTCCTCGGCCCGCTGCTGTATTTGACCAAGCCGGACATGTACACCGTGCCGCTGGGCTTGAACCTCTTCATCGATACCAGTGACACGTCGCAATGGGGCCCCTTGTTTGCGATGTCGATACTCAGCTTGGTGCCTATTTTCCTGATATTTTTAGCGTTTCAACGCATGCTAACCGAAGGCATCGCGACAACTGGGTTCAAGTAGGGATAAGGTGGATCAGTGGCGCTTAGATATTGGGAAGATCGCGGCACGGGCATTGTCATCGTGTCGTTGGGCCGCGACGACTTGCTATTGGAGTCGCTCACTCGGCTCGCCGTAGAAGCGGACATTCACACTGGCGTCGTGATGACTGGCATAGGCAGCTTGTCGCGCGGTCGCATCCACATCATCAAGTCCAATAACTACCCACCGGGAGACGTCTTCTTCGACCTGGAAGGCCCCCTGGAGGTGGTGCAGTTTGGCGGCATTATCGCCGCACACCAACCACACATTCATATCGGGTTGTGGGACACGCACGGGAAATACTACGGCGGCCACTTGGAGGACGGCTGCGCGGTGCTCACCCTGTCGGAGATCTCGATCCGGCGTGCCCCTGGCTTGCGCCTCACACGCCGCGCTTTGGATGAAAGCGGCATTCAACTGCTTGATACTCAGTAGTGCTGATGCGCTGGCGCCTACTCGCGCCTTGCCCGTCACTGTACCAATACCTGAAAGGTAGACTGCGTGGCCACCGTAAATCCATTTGCCCTGGCGCCTCGTTTCCAGAAGTTCCTGCGCGTCACCGACGTGACAGATGCGCTCGATGCCGTCGGGCGCGCAGACGTGACTTTGCTGGATGCGGCCATCCGGCCGTTGTGGATGGGCATGCGCTTTTGGGGACCCGCCATGACGATGCGCGTCGTGCCGACCAACCAGCGGATGCCAGTGCTCAGCGTCGAGGAAGCGCGCCGGTCCCACGGCATCTGGAATGAGATGCGCGGGCACGGCATCCGGATACAGGAGCATATCCGGCCCGGCTGCGTCGTAGTCACATCGACCGGCGGCGCCGGTGAGTGCGGCTATTGGGGATCGAATAACAGCATGGGCATGCAGGTCGCCGGTGCGGTGGGCATCGTGACCGAAGGGCAGTGCCGCGACACCGACGAAGTGATCGCCCAGCAATCACCCGTGGCCTGCCGCGGAATCGGCCGCCCGATTATTCCCGGCCGTGTTGAGCTTGTGGATGCCCAGGTGGCTGTTGGTTGTGGCGGCGTCTTGATCCGCCCTGGTGACATCGTGGGCTGCGACTGGGACGGCGTGATCGTCGTGCCGCAAGAGGTGGCAGAGGACGTGCTTGTGATCGCAGCGCATATCGCTATCGACGATAAGAAGGGCCGCCGCCGGCTGTACGAGCAGCTGGGCAAGCCAGCAGATGCCTCGGTCGATGTTGAGGCTTGTGAGGCGTACTACAAGGACATTCTTTAGACACATGGCCGAGCGAGCGAGGACGGGTGACGGCGCGCCCGATCAGGTCACACTCACTCAGCGAACACCAACCCGCGCACGCCGTCGACGCGCACGCGCTGACCGGTGGCCAAGCGCGTGGCGGCGTTGCCGGTCGCTAGCACCGCTGGGATGCCGTACTCTCGCGCGACGATGGCGGCGTGCGATGCCGGACTACCCGTATCGACGATGATGGCGGCAGCGCGAATAAACAGCGGTGTCCAGGAAGGGCTGGTGAACGGCGCCACCAGCACCTCGCCGGGCAGGAGTTCACCAAAATCGGCCGGACCCATGATGACGCGCACGGCGCCGGAGGCCGTGCCGCCACCGCCACCCAGCCCGGATACTAGGGCCCCCTCTGGCGCGTCGGTGCTCGAGTCGTTGTGCGCGCTTCGCCACGGCACGCGTTCGAACTTGGCGCGTTCGGCTTTCCGCCAGCGAGCCGTTTCCCGGAGTGCGGTGGCGCCGCTGGGGCTCAAAGCGTTGCCTCGCATCACCGATTCGATCTCCGGCAGTCGCAAGTGGAGGACATCCGCGGCTTGGTCCAACGCTCCCGCCGCGGCAAGCCGTTGTCCCATTTCGCCGTAACAGGCGTGAACGACCGGCAGTCCTAGCACCAGAGCAAAGTGGGTGTCCTCGCGCAGGGCGAAAAAGATGCGCGCCCGGCTCACCAAGCGGAGAAACGTCGAGCGCAACGGCCAGCGGCCGAGTACCGTGGTGGCCAGGAGCACATCGCGGACTTGCTTCCACTGTGCCAAGGTGTCGGCTTCGATGCCAGCGTTTGGGTTGTTGCTTGCGAATTCGTTCGTGCCTGACGGTGCCGACAGCGCCTTGAGCACGCCGAATGCGATGGTGGGGTCATTGAACCAGGCCGGCCCGGAGGCCATAAGCAGCACGGTCTCGCGGTGCCCGTACCGCCGGTACAAGGCGTCGAGACTGGCCAGGAACGGCGCCGCGAACGTATGGGTGCGCAGTACATCTAGGAGCATGCCCGTTGGGACGGTCTGGAAGCACTTGCTGAGGTCTGGGTTCGCTTGGATCTCTCGCGCGAGCTTGTCGAGCTCGCGGTTCATGGCCAGGGTATCGGTGTCGATGCCAGACGTAAGGTCGCTCAAGCAACGAAGGCGGTGAACGAGGGCAAGAAGGAGCCCGAGCAGTCCAACGGCAACGATCGCCTGCGGCAGATAGCGGCGTCGCAGCACACTGACATCAGGCCCAATGTCCAGCGCCTCACGAAGCGTGTCCAGCAGCTCATCCCAAGAGAGTGACGCGAGCTCACGGTCGCGCAGCTTGAGCGCTTTTTCGGTTTCTCGTTGAAGGACCGGGTCTGATCGCCAGCGCGTGAGGTGAAAGTGCCGGTTCTCCCACAGCGTCAGCCAGGGACGCCACAGCAGCCTTTGGGACGGTTTGGGTGCGGCAAAAGTGACGTTGGTGATTACGCCGCCTTGCTCCGTAAATAGGCGTGTCGGATCCGTCGTAGGGAACCCCAACGGTGCGAACATATTCTGCTCGATGGCATCGAGCATCCGAGCTGTATACGACGACGCGTCGAGTGGGTAGGGCCGGAACGGAAACAGCTCGTCGCGCAAACCGGCGACTAACCGCTCTGGGTTCAGCCGCCTCCTTCTCGTGGTATGCGCCGAACGTTGCGGTGCCTCAGTCGCTACCATTGGTGCTGGAAGCCCAGTAAGCGGTCTGGCCTGCAGGATGAACACGCGGTCAGCTGACGTTGCCCACTCGATGTCCTGTGGGCTGCCAAACAGCTGTTCGATGGTGTCGCCGAAGCGAACGAGCTCACGAAGCGTACGCTCAGGTACGACACTGGAGGAAGGTGATACATCGCGCGATAGCGCAACGCGCTCGACCCCACCACCGGCTTTCGGCTCGATAACTTCGCTCCACGTTCCCGGCGTGAACTCTTTCACC
>JANWJO010000137.1 GCA_025449435.1 Chloroflexota bacterium
GAAGACGAACCAGATGATGCCGTCGTTGCCATCGTGCCCTCCGGGAACGAGGTGGAAGCGGCGCTGGAACTGCACGATGTTCGAGTCGGCGCTGAGGTAGTCGGCGAGTTGATCGTCGAGGAGCCACGAGCTGCAGGTGGCGTAGTGATACGGCGTCTCAGGGAAATGCTGGGCGAAAAAGCTCTTTGCCTGCCGGAACGAGTCACTGCACCCTTCGACTGTCATCGGCCCGGAGTCGGGAATGTGTACGCCCAACACCGGGTCGCCCGCCTGGAACGGCGCGTTGGCTGCGGTGAGCACTTCAGGGTCAGTGTGGACCGTCGCGCGATGAAACTGTAGCCGGCCCAACTGGAAAATAGACCCACGAAAGTGCAGTACCAGCCAGTTCTGCGAGTTGAGGCCGCCGACGCCAAAGGCCCGCTCGTAGACGGACATATGGGAGCCCATGTCAGCCAGCGTGGCCCAGGCAATGTCGTCAGGGATACCGCGTGCTTGTTGATAGGCCCGAACGGCCGGTAGCACCGCGAGAAAGGTCCATACGTAGGCATACCGGCTCACAGTCCCCAGGTCTGCAGGCAGTCCTGGCCAGCCGCGCAGGTGTGAACCATCGCCCATCTGGCTGATGAGGAGCCAGGCGCACCGATCCAGCATCCAGCGTAGCGCTGCGTTTTGCTGGACAGCGGACCAGGTGGTGAGCGCCTCTTCCACTTGATGGGCTGGAACCGCCATCTTAAGGAGCCAGTTGCGCGCAGTAGCGAGGTCAGGATACTGGGGCGGGTGCTCGGGTACTGGCAAAGCGGCGAGTTCGGCAAGCCACTCCGCGTAGCGTTCTTCCAAGCCCAAGCGCTCGCGGATGGCTGTCACGTCAAGAGTCTGGTCAGGCATGCATACTCCTTGGCGGTTGTGGCGTGTCACGCGCCAGGACAGAGTATACGCAGCGGCCGGCCTTGCGGCGCATCCCTGCAGCGTCTGGTCACGTCAGGTAGAACGGCTACGCCGCGCGCACGTCCTCCGTGCCAACGGTCTGACTCGAAGGGTCAGACCCCTCTGGCGACCTGGGCAGCAACAGCGTGGCTCCGAAGCCGAGCGCCAGGAACAGGCCGCCAGCGAGCATCGTCGTGCGCGTGGCATCGGCGAAGGCGGTAGATAGCGTGGTGAGCACTGGTTCCTTGGCGCCTACTGGCACGCTGATAACGCCGTCGCGAATCTGACCCAGGATGCCGCCGGCCGAAGCGCTCAGCGCGGCCTCCAGTTGGTGTTGAAGCGCGGTGGGGAGCCCGCTTATACCTGCCAATGACCCGGCAGCGCGCGCGTCGATGGATGCGCCGAGGATGGTGCCCAGCACTGCAGCGCCCAATGCCGAGCCGATCTGGCGCATGGTCGATTGCGTTGCCGATCCCTGCCCCGACAGCTCCGCAGGCACGCCGGCCAGGATGACGCCCGTGAGTTGTGCCGATGACAGGCCCAGCCCCACGCCATACACCAACAGGATGAGCGCTACTAGCCAACCAGGAGTCGCCGGTCCAATGACCAGCGCTAGCACGATCAACAGCAACGCTTCGATGGCGAGGCCAGTTGAGGCGATGGTTGCTCCACTCATCCGCTTGGAGAGTTGACCCGCAGAGCCGCCCGACGCAAACGCGCCCACTGCCATAGATGCCAGCACGAGGCCGCTGCCCAACGCCGACAGGCCACGAACATTCTGTAAATATAAGGGTAACGTGAACAGCAGGCCAAACTCACCCAACGCCACGACGAGTGCAGCGACGTTGCCCCAGCGAAAGGACCTAATGGTGAACAGGCTCAGATCGAGCAGCGCGGAGCGACCCACCTGGGCACGATGCCGTTCCCACGCCACGAACAGCACCAATGCAACGAGCCCAAGGATGATGCCAGCCGCAGGAACAGAAATCGGGGCGGCAGTAGACCAGGTGACTCCGAGCAAGGTGAAGTTGCGTGCCGGCGTCAGCCAGCCATAGGTTCGTCCCTCCACCAGCCCGAATACCAGCCCACCAAGCCCGATGACGCTGAGCTGAAATCCGTCGACGTCGAGCCCTGGCGCGAAGTTCTGCCCGCGCGTCTCTGGCACATATCTGGCGATTCCCACCAGGATGAGGATGCCCACTGGGAAGTTGATTAGGAAAATCCAGTGCCAATCGAAGTCAGTGGTGAGCCAGCCGCCGAGCAATGGACCGAACGCTGCCATGCTGGCGATCGTTGCACCCCAGACGCCAAAGGCGATGGAGCGGTCACGGCCCCGAAACGTGGCATTCACTGTCGACAAGGTCGAAGGTAGGATGAGCGCCCCGCCCACGCCCTGAATGACCCGCGCGCCGATCAGCGCTCCAGATGAGTTGGAGAGGCCCGCCAGCAAGCTGCCCGCGACAAACACTACAACGCCCACTACAAATAACCGCCGCCGCCCCAACCGGTCGCCCAGCCTACCGGCCGTAATCAGCAGCGAAGCGAACACGAGGGCGTACACCGTGTTGACCCATTCCGCCAGCACCAAATCCAGTTTGAGTTGCTGAATGATGACGGGCAGCGACACGTTGACGATGGTGCCATCAATCACGATGAGCGAAACGCCCAGGCTCAGCACCACCAGGGTGTACCAGCGAGTGGAACTCGCTGCTGCTGTACCCGCTGCGTGCGGCGGTGCAGTCATGGCAACCTATCCTCATTGCTTGGGCGATTTGTCTGTATGCGCTGAGTGTAGGTGGTACGTGCCACACAGTGCTGGAGGGCTGCTCGCGGCACTTGCGCTAGTACCGCGCGCGCTGCACGAGGTCACCCCCCCCGCGATGGTGCTATGCTCGAGATCAGAGCAGTCTATCTGTCAGGTTCGTACCCACTTTCTGGGGAGGAGCAACGCGTTGCCTCGTGATGACACATCGGTGGGTGAGCGGTTTGGCGTGATCGTCGAGTTGCTCCACGACGAGCCTGGCGTGACGTATGGCAACCAGGACGCCAAACAGGCCAACCGCTTTGGCTCAAATGGACTCAAGACCCAGGGCAAGGTGTTCGCCTTTCTCTCCGGTGGCAAGCTGGTGCTCAAACTACCGCGCGAGCGCGTGGATGGACTTATTGCCAAAGGACAAGCTGAGCGCTTCGACCCCCGGCACGACGGCAGGATCATGAAAGAGTGGTTGACGGTCGCCGCCGACTCACCAGCAGACTGGCTTCAATTGGCCAGAGAAGCGATGGCATTTGTTGGTGGTCTGTCCTAACATCGTTCCCTTTTTCTTCATTCCCCTGGTGGCTAGTGGACAGTGAGGTGAAAAAACAACGTGGATGCTTTTCAGGAGCAGTTTGAGCATCACATCTGGGCGACGCGCGCAGTTATTGACCACTGTATGGGGCTGGAGCCGCAGGTACTCCAGGCCACGGTGCCAGGCACGGCCGGAACGATCCAGCACACGTTGGTTCATCTGGTAGCCGCCGACGATCGCTACCTCTACCTATTGACAGGCGAGCCGCCACGCGTACGCGAGTCCGCGCCACCGCCGCTCGCCGAGCTTCGCGCGCGCAGTGACGTACAAGCCAAGCTATGGCGAGAGGTGCTTAGCCGCGCAGCAACGCTTGATGTCACCATCCCTGCGCGGGGCGATGGCTACGAGATTCCACACGCCACCAACCTGCTTCTTGCCCAAGCCATTCATCACGGCAACGATCATCGCACGCACATCTGCACCGTATTGGGTGCAGGCGGCCACCCGACGCCCGAGTTGTCGGTCTGGACGTACTGGCACCAGACCTACATGGTCAAGTAACAGGCGGACCACGTCCACAATTTGCCAGCTGGAGGGTGTCATGGGTCACCGCGAAGTAGCGGATGGCGAGGGGCGCAGGGGGCTCCGGCCGTTCGACCTGTCTCCGGGTCACATGAAGAAGCAGCTCCCCACGCGGTATCTGGACATAGCGCGCCGTGGCGACATGGCGCGGTTACGCAACTTGATCGAGCACGAGCCAGCACTGCTGAACAAGCGCGGTCCGTTCAATCGCACGTTTCTCTGGGAAGCCGCGCGCGCCGGCCAGCTCGAAGCTATTGAGTACCTGCTCGCGGCCGGCAGTCAGGTGAACGCCACTGGCGCCTACAACAACGAGTCTATGGTGCAGCTTACGCCGTTTTGCGTGGCTCATTACTACCGCCGGAATCAGGTCGCCGATCTCCTGTGGCAACACGGCTCGACTCTAGACATCTTTCGAGCTGCGTTCATGGGGGACGCAGACCTGGTTCAACGGTTTCTCGCTGCCGATCCGGCCTTGCTCACCGCGGAAGACCCAGAGGACGCCACGTACTTTATGCCGTTGCTCGCCTTTGCAGTGGTTGGCGGGCACGTGGCACTCTGCGATCAACTCATCCACCAGGGCGCGCCGGTGCGCCCGTATAGCGCCCTGCTGATCCATCTGGCGGCGCGAAGCACCGGTATGGACTTGTTGAACCTGTTGGGGTCGCGCGGCGCGCTGTTCAGCGCCGTGGGCGCCGGCATCTTTGCATCGGTTACCCGCCTGGACACGCTGGAGTATCTCATCCGCGCTGGCGTTTCGGTGGATGGACTATCCGATGACGCGCAACCGCCGCTCGCGCATGTGGCGCGAGCCGACAAAGGGACGCGACCAGACAAACTGCGTCTCTTGCTCGATCACGGCGCAGACGTCAATGCTGCTGGGCGCGATGGCAGGACGGCGCTGCACTATGCCGCCGCTGCCGGGCGAACGGAGGCCGTGCAACTCTTGCTCGATCGTGGAGCGCATGCGACAGCTCTCGATCACGCAGGGTATACGCCGCTGGATCGGGCCCACCGCGCTGGAAAAGAGGCCGTGGCGCTTACACGCCGCTGAAGGCGCTGAAGCCGCCGTCAACCGGCACCACCACGCCATTGACAAAGCTGGCTCCTGCACCACACAGCCACAACAACGTGCTCACCAGCTCTTCCGGCTGGCCGAAGCGTCCGGCGGGAGTGTGGTCGATGATGGTCTGACCGCGCGCCGTGAGCGAGCCATCTTCATGGAGCAGCAGCGACCGGTTTTGCTCGCCGATGAAGAACCCTGGCGCAATCGCATTGACGCGCAACCCAGACCCAAACGAGCGCGCCAGTTCCACTGCCAGCCAGCGTGTGGCATTGTCCACACCCGCCTTAGCGACACCGTATCCCACCACGCGCGTCATCGCCCGCATGGCTGCCATCGATGAGATGTTCACAATGCAGCCGTGCCCGGATGCCGCCATCGCTTGGCCAAACACCTGGCAGGGCAGCAGCGTGCCTTGGAGGTTCAACGCGATGACCGGTTCCATCCCCTCCACTGGCAGATCGAAGAACGGCTGTCCAGGAGCAAGCGTGGCTGCCGGCATGTTGCCTCCAGCGGCGTTGACGAGGATATCGAGCTGCCCCCAGGTGGCGATGACCCGCGATCGGGCTTCTTCCAGTTGGGCTCGGTTGAGCACATCGGCCGGCAGAGCCAACGCACTGCCGCCTGCGGCCTGAATGTCCTGAGCCGCTGTCTCGGCTTGCTCCCGCCGCCGGCCTAGAATGCCGACCTTGGCCCCAGCCTGGGCTAAGCCGCGTACCATGACGCCACCGATCACACCGGTGCCACCGGTGACTACGGCGACCCTTCCGTGCAGGCTGAACGCGTCACTTATCAGGTTGTGCGTTTGTCCATGGGTAGTCACCGGCTACCTCCTTCCCCTTTAACCTATTCGCCTTGGTTGCTGATCGTACAGTACGTGGCAGTGTGATTAGGGCGACCGAGGAGAAGCCAGTGCCGGCCTTGGACCTGTGGTTAGCGCTCATAGCCGTGGTGCTGACCGTCTCGGCGCTGATCTCCGGCATCGTAGACCGCGCACCACTGTCCTTCCCCATGCTGTTTCTCGGTCTGGGGCTCTTGCTGGGCGGGGGTGGCCTGGGCGTCCTGACGCTCGATCCACACGACCCTGCCCTGATTGCGGTCGCTACAGGCAGTCTCGCGCTCGTGCTGTTTCTAGATGCTGTAAAGCTACAAGTCGACGGACTGCGGCAGCACTGGAAGACCCCTGTCCGCGTGATCGGTCCTGGCTCGCTCCTTACGGTGGCCGGCACCGCGCTCGCCGCCCATCTGCTGGTGCATACGGACCTCGTGGCCTCCCTGCTGCTCGGCGCCATCCTAGCCTCGACCGACCCTATCGTGCTGCGAGACGTGCTACGCAACGTGGGCATCCCTCGATCGGTGCGGCAGGTGCTCACCCTCGAAGCCGGCATGAACGACGTCGTCGTGTTGCCCATCGTGCTCGTGCTGATCGCCATCGCCCAGGCCACTATCAGCGGTGTGCTGGGATGGGCTGCTTTCCTCGCGCAATTGCTGATCCTCAGCCCGCTGGTGGGGCTGGCTGCCGGCGGAGCTGGCGCGTGGCTGATGGGTAAGGCCGACGCGCACTTTTCGATCCGTCGCGAATATCAGGCGATGTACGGGCTCGGACTCGTCCTAGCCACCTACGCGGCCGCACAGGCGATCGGCGCCGATGGCTTTCTAGCGGCGTTCTTTGGCGGACTCGCCGTCAACGTGTTCGATGTCACTCTGTGCGATTGCTTTTTGGAGTATGGCGAGGTCACCGCCGAGATGGCGATGCTACTTGCCTTCCTGCTGTTTGGTGCGGTGCTGTCGACAGTGTTTGGTGGCATTGCGTTCTTGCCGGCGCTCGCACTGGGGGTAGTGGTGATCGTGATCGTCCGGCCACTCGCCATGGGGCTAGCGTTGGGAATGGGAAAGGTCAGCCCGGCGGGGCGGGCGTTTATTTCCTGGTTTGGTCCGCGTGGTCTGAGTTCCCTGTTGCTCGCGCTGCTGGTGGTGGAGGCTCGAACGCCAGATGCTGTTCGTCTGCTCAGCATTGCCGGCGTGGTCGTCTTGCTCTCCACCGTCGTGCACGGTGTCAGCGCGACACCACTCTCGGCTTGGTACGGCCGTCACGTGAGCAAGTCGCGGAAAACGCCGGCCGAGGAACGGGAAAGTTCCGTCGATGGATTGTTCGAACCGGAGGCCGACGAAGTTCCACGGGTGAATCCCGACGCCCTGGCCACCGCTCTGGCCGGTAGCAATCCACCGGTGGTCATTGATGTGCGCACGCGGGGGCAGTACGACGCCGATGAGGGACAAATTCCGGGAAGCATCCGGGTGTTGCCGGACCTGGTGCAGGAATGGGCCAGATCAGCCGAGCGCAAACGCTCAGTCGTTGCCTACTGTACTTGACCCCATGAAGCTACGAGCGCCCGTGTGGCGCGGCAACTGCGCAGCCTCGGCTTTAGCGCATCGGCATTGGCCGGTGGGTTTGCTGCCTGGCGCGCTACGAACCCGGTCGAGCCAAAGCAGCGCGCGTCGCGCGATGCCTATGTGGCTCCCTGAGGCGTAGGCGCTTGCGACCCGCGCATCGAGCGCAACCGGAAGCCGAGGGCCACGAGCGTAATGCCAAGAAGGATCGCGTAAATGCCCACCAGCCAGATCAGCGCTAGGATGCCGCCGGCCGGATGGATGAAGCAGATAATGCCAAAGATGATCGAGATCGCGCCGCCAATCCCCAGAAACCATTCGTTGGTGATTTCCCGGCGCAGCCGTACAGCGGCGATAATCTCCAGGACGCCGATAATGATTGCCCAGATGGCTACGAAGTATAGGAGGGCGAGGGCCGTGAGGCCGGGCCACACGAACACGAGGATCCCCAGCACGATGCTGAACACGCCGTGAACGATCAGCGGGGTCCGATCCATACTCGCACCCGGGCCGAGGGCCGAGATCAGCGTAAAGATGCCGTTCACGACGGCGAAGGCTCCGAAGAGGAGGAGTAAGATGACCACGGTTGAGCTGGGCCACACGATGGCCGCGAAGCCAAACAAGATGGCTATCACGCCGCGCAGCGCGACCACCCACCAGTATTGCTTCAACATGCCAGACATCGGTATCCTCCTTCGTACTACGTGACCTCAGACACGTCGTCGCCAGCCGGATGCGAGGGAGTCTAGCACAGTGCAGCAGATGCCATTCCTTGCAGCGGCGGACAGCGCGCAGGCAACCATACTCCCGGAGCAACGTCCCCCAGTGGGCTGGCTGGGAGTGGTTTGGCAAGGGGACAGTATAACGATGCCGGTGCTCTGCCCCACCATTATGGGTCGGTCTACGTTTGTTCGCCCCATCAATGGGGCTTCGGGTACGGGGAGTTGCTGCCCGTAAGCTTAGCCTGCTTCAGCAGGCGAACGACCGTAGCCTACTACTTCAGCGGCAGGCGCTGACGACCAGAGGAGACGGCAAGGTGTATGTACCGTTTGGTTGCCGCACCACCCCCAGTCAGCAGTCGGGGCTGGGAGCCGGCACGGCATGACCGTGCTTGCTTACGTGCTGATGGGTCCCTGCCTGATCGTCGAGCGCGTGCGTGCTCCTCAACGGGTTCCGCGACGGCTACGCTTCGCACCGGCGCCACACCTGGCGGTTGCTGCCACGAATCTACTGACGCCAGGGGGATTGCGTGATGCACGTAACGCGCAGTACTCGCAGCGAGAATCACCTGGATAATGGGCGTGTCGCCTATAGTGGCGATGCGAGCCGGCGGATACCTCGGTGACGCTGGCTCCGGCGCATTTGGCAGTAGGGAGCGTTGGATGCTACAGGTTATCGGCGCAGGCTTCGGACGGACGGGCACGCGCTCCTTGCAGGCCGCTCTAGAGCAACTCGGTGCCGGTCCTTGCTACCACATGACCGAAGTCTTCGAGCACCCTGAGCACATCCCCATCTGGGAGGCGGCCAGTCGTGGCGAGCCAGTCGATTGGGATGCGCTCTTCTCCGGTTACCACGCATCGGTGGACTGGCCGGGAGCAGCCTTTTATGACCGGCTGATGGCTCAGTACCCGGAGGCGAAGGTGCTCCTCAGCGTCCGCGACCCGCTGCGTTGGTACGAAAGCGTGGCGAACACGATCTACCAGGTCGGCCGGTTGGCCCGTGCCGAACCACAGCCGGACGAAGACCCAGCGATCGAGTCCCGCCGTCAGGCTGGGCGGATGATTAATGCCGTGATCTGGCAGGGGACCTTCGCTGGCGCCTTTGAAGTTCGCGAGCGCGCTATCGCCGTCTACGAGGCCCACAACAAGGCCGTCCAGGAACGCGTGCCGCCACACAAACTCCTGGTCTTCGACGTTCGTGACGGCTGGGAACCCCTCTGCCGCTTCCTCGGTGTGTCTATCCCCACCGGCACGCTGTTCCCTCACCTCAACGACTCGGCGTCCTTCCAGGCGATGACGCGCGGCCGCTGACGTATCCTCAAGGAGGGCATTGGCTGCTCCGCTCAGATCTCCTCGTACACCGCCGCGGCGCACCGGCGCGGTAGGAACACGTACAGGCGTTGCCGGAGCGGATCGAAAGCGGTGGTGTGGGCTCCTGCTTCCGTGTCGATTTGTTCGACTACCCCTGGTGTCATGCCATCGATCACGTCGACCACGCCCGGATTGCCGATGGCGACGTACAGTCGCTGGCGCCGCTCGTTGAACCAGATCGCGTCCGGCTCACCGGCGATAGGCACGCGTGACTGCTGTTGTCCCGTGGCTCGATCCAGAACGACGACTTCGCCGCCGTCGCATGCCACGAACAGGCGGTGGCCCACCTGGTCAATGTCAAGGCCGTGGGGGCCGGCGACCGGCAGCGGGAGTGGCGGCTCGGGTTCGAGCGACTCAGCGCGGAGCACGGCGACGCAAGCCGGCTCGCGGATATTGACCAGCAAACGATCCCCACTCTGGTCGTAGCCGCACCAGCGCGGCCGGCCGGGCAGCGGCGCGCTGGCGATCAGCCGGCCGGTCGCCGGTTCGACGAGCCGTGCCCGGTAGTCCTGTACGTCAGCAACGAGCAGGTGCTTGCGGTTGGGATCCCACGCCAGGCCGTTCGGTTTTGGCCCGACGGGGATCACCAGCCGCACGTCATTGCTGGCAGCGTCGATCACAAGCACGTGTCCAGCGCCACGAGCGGCGGCAAATACGAGACCGTCCTCCTGCACGCACAACACGCCACTCGCCTCTGGGCAGCCAGCGATCGAGGTGACGTGGCGGAGCTGCGTGCCATCGATGACGTCGACGCTGCCGGTGGCCGTGTGCGCGACGTACACGCGGCCGCTGGCCCAGTGCACATCGCCGTGGTCAAATCCCCCGGCCGTATGCGGCGGCAAGTCGACGTACGCGCGCAGCGCAAGAGACACGGTGGCTCAGCTGGAGCTGTGCTGGCAGAAGGCGTACAGGGCGTCGTACACAACCGACTCTGCTGCCAATTGCTGATGGTCGTCGTCGTACAAGCGCCGGAAGCCGTCGGCGATGGCCTCCAACCCGCGCGACTCCGGCGTGAGGTCTTTAGCTGGTGTATCGGCGCCACGCACGATCAACGCCAGCCGGTGCAACGCCGGGTCGGTGAGGTGGTACTTGTTGAGGATGGCGTCGAAGCTGCACAAGGTGCCGTGATGCCCCAGCTCGACGCCTGGCGCGTCGTAGGGGATCGCCCCTTCCTTCTCCGCCACAGCGTTCACCTGATCCGCTGGCACGTAGAGGAACACAGCATCGCTATCCACGAACCGCTTGATGAGCCAGGGGCAGGCGATGCGATCCACCTTCGGCCGCTCGCGCGTCACCCACTTCATGCCATTCCTCACTTCATCTTGTGCCGAATTCAACGACTAGCGCAGCTCGTGTGCGCTGTTAAACACTGCTGGGCGGCATCGTTGCTGCCTGTTCAAGCAGTTGCCGCATGGCGTCCAGGCAACCATCACCGCAGCAAGGCAGTGGTGGCACGGCGAACGTACGGCGGTTGCGCATGCGGGGCATGGCCACCGGCAGTTGAGCCCGGCTGCGGTCTGGCAGGATCATCGTGGGCGTGCC
>JANWJO010000138.1 GCA_025449435.1 Chloroflexota bacterium
CGCCGTGCGGAACTGGACCCCGTTCCCGATAAAAATCGCGTTTATGGTGGGGTGCCCAATGGTTACCTGGGCCCACACCACCTTGTCAACCCCTGTAGTTCTGCGCGTTCCCTTATGGTCCTGCCTGTTGGGATGAACCGCGCAGGAGGCGGACGGCCATTGCTCTTACGGGATCAGTATCTGCACCGGCAGGGACCTCTCGCTGCCCAGCGCACCAGCGGCACTCCCCTGCACCTGCGCCACTTCGAGCAAGCCGGCACTGCCAGCTAGCACCACAAGTGTCCCAGCTGGTGCATCCGCGTAGGTGCGCACCACAAGCATTGGTTGATCTGCCACCCACGCCCTGGCAGTGCCTGCCTGCACCGCTGCGGTCCACGTGGCCGTGGCACGCAGGTTGGTGAGGAGGTTGCCGAAATGGTCGGCGGCGAGTGTCAGGCCGTGCGTTGTTCCCTCCGCCACATCGTTCAACTGCATATCTGGGAGCACCAGAGGCAGCGGCGCGCGGGTGCCCAGCGCGTCAGGGTCCACGCCGCTGGCCAGGTGCGCGGCCACTGGTCCGAACAGGTCGCGACCGTGAAACGTCGCGGAGAGTGGTTGCCGCCAGTAGGCTGGCTGGTCCAACTCCCAACAGCGCGGCGCTGGTTCACCTTGCATCACTAGCGTGAACAGGCCGTTGTCGGGCCCGATGAACCACTGCTGATGTGCTGCGAGGAGCACGGCACGACGAGGTGATCCCACACCAGGATCGACTACCGCCAGATGTATTGTGCCGGCCGGAAAGGGCGGGTAGCTGCTGAACAATGCCAGCGCACCGGCGCGAATAGCTTGCGGTGGGATGCTATGGGTCAGGTCGATGACCTGCGTGCCGGGAGCGATGCCCTCGATCACGCCGTGCACGACGGCAGCGTAGGTGTCGCGCAGGCCAAAATCCGACGTGAATGTGATGATGGTCACCTGGACGCTAAATCCGCAGCAGGGTGGCGAGCCCCAGGCAGGCAAGTGCGCCGAGGGTACATTCCACGATCGGAATCTCGCCCAACCCCCAGGAAGTGAGGTGTACGCGCGACGCCGCGGCGAAAGCGACAAAGAACCCCACCAGCGAGAAGCCTGCATACTTGGTGAGGGTCGAGCCGGTCTTGCCGGTGAGGAGGCCGTAGGCCAGGGCATAGGTTGATGCCAGCAGCACGCTCAAGATGAAGGCTGGCAGTTGCACCTGGCCGTGAGCCCTTCGTCCGCTGGTCCCGGCCGTTAGCTCGCCACATCGCCGGCGGCGATCACCTCATCGGCCTGATACACCACCATGGCCTGGCCGGGGGCGACCCCGCGCAGCGGGCGCTCCAGCACCACGCGCGCCCGGCGACCGGGCAGTGCCGTCAACGTCCCCGGCAGTTCCGGCGCGTGCGCCCGTGCCTGGATCGTGACGGCCACCGCCGTCTCCGGCGGCGCGCCCGCTGTGTAGTGCATGTTCGTCGCTACCAGCTCGTAGCGGTTGAGGTGCTCGCTCTCACCTACGATCACCGTGCTGGTGCTGGCATCCAGCGCGGTCACGAACAAAGGCTCCGGCCAGGCAACGCCGAGCCCCTTGCGCTGCCCAACCGTGAAATCGATGATGCCAGCGTGCTGGCCGAGCACGCGCCCATCCGCATGCTGGATGACGCCGGCCGCGAGCAGCTCCGGCTGTTGCCGGCGCAGAAAGTCGCGATAGGTGCCGGCGGTCACGAAGCACAGCTCCTGGCTCTCTGGCTTGGCGGCAATCGCAATCCCAAACGACTGGGCCAGTGCGCGCACCTCCTGCTTGGTGTACGCACCCAGGGGGAATATGCTGTGCCGCAGTTGCGTCTGGTTGAGGCGGCACAGCGCGTACGACTGGTCCTTGTGGTGGTCGATGCCGCGCAACAGCCGCACTGGGCCGTTGCTTGGGCGTTCGATGCGCGCGTAGTGCCCGGTGGCGATAAAATCCACGCCTAAGGCCAGCGCGCGTGACAGCAGGGCGTCAAACTTGATGTACTGGTTGCAGCGCACGCACGGGTTGGGCGTGCGCCCAGCCACATACTCGGTCACGAAGCTGTCGACGATCTGGTCCTTGAAGCGGCTCTCGACGTTGAGTACGTAGTGCGGTGCGTCGAGCGCGTCGCACACCCGGCGGGCATCCTGGACCGATTCGAGCGAGCAACAGCGGTTCTCGCGCGTGGCGCCGGGGCCGTGGTCCTCGCTCCACAAGCGCAGGGTGAGGCCAATGATGGTGTGGCCGTCCTGGGCGAGCAATGCCGCAGCCACGGCGCTGTCCACGCCGCCGCTCATAGCCACCGCCACCGTCGCCATCGCACGCTCCTTACCGGCTCCCTCACTATACCGGCAGTGGTGGTTGCCCCCTTCCCCAGGAGACGGGTCGTGGCTGCTCCCTTCCCCAGGAGACTGGGGAAGGGCAGGGGATGGGGTGCGACCCCCTACCCTACTTCAACCCCGAGCGCACGAAGCTGCTGATGAACTGCCGCTGGAACAGCAGGAAGGCGATGATCAGCGGGAACATCACCAGCACCGTCCCCGCCATAATCAAAGGAAATTGCGCCCCACTCTCCGACGCGGTGGTGAAGCTCGCGAGCCCTACGGTGAGCGGCCGGCTCTTTGGCGTGTTGGTGACCAGCAGCGGCCAGATGAAGTCGTTCCAGTGGAAGGTGATCGACACCACGGCGAACGCCACCAGCGTGGCGCGCGTGGCGGGTAGGTAGACATTCCACAACACTTGATACCAGACGGCCCCATCCACCCGCGCCGCTTCTTCCAGGTCTACGGGTACCGTGCGGAACGCTTGGCGCATCAAAAAGGTGCCAAAGCCCGAGGCCATATAGGGCAGCATGATGGCGAGCTTGTTATCCACCAGATGGAGATCGCGCATGGTCAAGAAGTTGGGTAACACCAGCACGGTGATCGGCGTGAGCAGTTGAAAGATGAACAGGGCGAAGAACAATTCCCTCCCTGGAAACGGCACCCGAGCGAAGCAATAGCCGGCCAGGGTGATCGTAATCAACTGCATAATCAAGATGCCGGTCACGATAAAGATGGTGTTGGCGTAGTAAGTGACGAAGGGGGCCGACGCCAGCGCTTCCTGGAAGTTGTCCAGCGTGGGCAGACCGGGAAGCCACAGCCAGCCCTCACCCAGCGCGGCATCGGGCGCGCGCAGCGAGGTGCCGATGGCCCACACTAGTGGCACGATCCAGATGGCGCCGATGAGGGCGAGGATGACGCTGCTGCGTAACCCATCGAGGCGCTGTGCTGAGAAGCGCATACTTGCTGCCCTCCGCACGTTAGTTGTCGTAGTGTGCTAAGCGGTCGAGCGACCGGTAGTTGAGCAAGCTCAGCAGTAGCAGCAGGGCAAGCATGAGCACAGTGATGGCGCTGGCCCTGCCAATGTTGAAGTTCTTAAACCCCTCCTGATACAGGAAATACAGCAGCAAGTTGCTGGCGTTGTTGGGGCCGCCGTCGGTGAGGATGAATAGCTGGTCAACCGTCTGAAACCCGTTGATGAGAGCCACCGTCGACACAAATATGGTAGTGGGGAGCATAAGGGGGAACGTGAGCGACGCCAAGGCTTGCCAGCCACTGGCGCCGTCGAGGTCGGCCGCCTCGAATACGTCGCGCGACAGGCTTTGCAGCCCGCCCAGGAACAGCACCATGAAATAGCCCGATTGCTTCCAGATGGCGATGAGCATGAGCGAGGGCAGCACCAGCGCAGTGGTGCCGAGCCAGTTATGACTGGGCTGGCCCAACAGGCTGAGCAGCCGGTCCGCCAGCCCAAGGTCCGGCAAGTAGATGAACAGCCAGATGGCCGACGCGCCGATGGTCGGCAAGATGCTGGGGTAGAACAGCGCCGTGCGATAAATGCCCACGAAGCGCAGGCGCTTGTTGGCTTCGATCGCCAGCAGGAATCCCAGTGCCAGGCTGATCGGCACGGTGCCCACCACATACACCAGCGTATTGCGTACCACTTGCCAGAAGGTTGGGTTGGTGAGTTCGTACAGGTAGTTGGCAAGCCCAGTGAAGCTCCAGTGGGGGTGCGCCAGGTCGGCCAGGAAGAAGCTGCTCCACAGCACGCGGATAGCCGGATAAATGGTGAACGGAAGCAAGAAACACAGGGCCGGCACCAGCAGGGCGACGCCTCGGGCGATCTTCAGCGCTTGCCGGCGGGTGTAGTTTCGCTGCACACCAGCCCGGACCGTCAGGTCGTCGAGGCGGTCCAGGTTGGTCACAGCCATGGCCGGTGTGTGCCTCCTGCCCTTGTTGGCGGCTAGTTGCTGTACGCCGACAGGATTTTTTCGGCTTTGGATTGGGCGTCGTCCAATGCCGTCTTTGCGTCGGACTGGCCGGTGACCCCAGCCTGTATGGCATTGCTCAGGATGGTTTGGACTTCAGCCATGTTGTGGGTACCCAGTTCGTTCTGGGCATACTGCAACTGGTCGCGTGCCACGGCGACCTGGGGCGTCTTGGTCACGTAGTCCTTCATCGCTGGCAGGTCCCACGACGACTTGCGCGCCGCTACATACCCGGTGGCGATGGTCCAAGCCACTTGCTGGTCTGGCGACGACAGCCATTGGGCAAACTTCCAGGCGGCATCCTGGTTGGCAGTGGGTGTCCCCTTGAACAGATAGGAGTTGCCGCCGCCGGTTGGCGTGCCAAACTGCTTACTCGCAGGGCAGAAGGCCGTGCCCACATCGAACTTGGCGCCCTTGACCACGGAGGTCAAGCTCCCGGTGGAGTGGTAGATCAACCCGATCTTTTCAGCGTCGAAGTCGGTGGGCAGCGTGGCCCAACCGATCGTGCCGGATTGCATGATGCCGTCGGTCTTGGAGAGGTCGATCAGGAACTGTAGGGCTTGCACCGTTTGTGGGGCGTTGAAATACACCACGTTGCCGGCGTCATTCTTGAACACGTTCTGGCCGGCCTCGATGGCGAGGGCCTGGAACTCCCAGTAGTTGGAACCGTCGGATGGGAATCCGGCGCCCCACACGGTCACCTTGCCGCTGGCGTCTTTTTGAGTGAGCTTCTTGCCGGCCGCCACCAGGTCGTCCCAACTCTTGGGCGGCGTGGCTGGGTCGAGGCCAGCCTTCTGGAACATCCCCTTGTTGTAGTAGGCGATCAGCGTGCTGCGCTGAAACGGCAGGCTCCAGGTCTTGCCGCCGAGCTGGGAGTTCATCAGGAAGGCTGGAAAGAAGTCATTGACTAACGCATTGCCGCCATTTTTGTTGATGAGGTCGTCGAGGGGAATGATCGAGTTGGCGTCGGTGAGTGTGTAGATGGCGGCGGCGTTGGCGATAGCGATATCCGGTGGAGCGCCGGCCTGGATTTGCTGCTGGATCTTAGCCAGGGTGTCGAGGTACGACCCGCTATACACGGGCGTGACCTTGATATCGGGGTTTGCTTTGCCGAAATCTGCAGCGTAGCCATCGATGATCTTGGTGAGTGGGCCGCTGACCCCAACCGGATAGTAGAAGTTGAGCGTGACGGCCTGTCCAGCAGGCGCCGCTGCGGCACTGGTAGTTGGGGCGGCGCTGGTAGCCGCGGCAGTCGTCGCAGCGCTGGTAGCCGCCGCAGTCGTCGCAGCCGCTGCACTGGTGGCAGCAGCAGCGCTGGTCCCTACCGCGCTGGTGGCGGCGGCGGTCGTGCCACCACCACACGCCGCGAGCAAGCCAGGAATGGCTGCGACACCAGCCATAGTGACGGCGCGCAGCAAGAACGTTCGTCGGGAGGAGGCGATGGGAAGCTGTGCAGGCATGGAGTAGAGTCCTTTCACGGTCCGAAAAGGCAACCGGACCCGGCACACGGGCCGGCGTTGCTCAGAAGGTAGCAACGCTATGTTAAAGCAAATACCGCTTTGGCGCCACCGCCGTCATGGTAACGTAGGCACGGAGAGGTGTCCGAGTGGTTTATGGTGCCGCTCTCGAAAAGCGGTGTGCTGTGAGGCACCGGGAGTTCGAATCCCCCCCTCTCCGCGTCGCCTAAGAAATTCCTCCGGAGGGGTCGCCTAGTTGGCCTAGGGCGCCGACCTGGAAAGTCGGTATGCCCGTAAGGGCATCGTGGGTTCGAATCCCACCCCCTCCGCTTCGACCGTACCCGCCAATCAATCAGACAGCACGCTTACGATCTCGGTTTCGACGTGAGTGATGATGCCTTCGGTGAGGTACTTCTCTACCACGTCTATGGCGGTCTGGATAAGCGCATCGCCATGGCGGCCGGAGTTGGACACCGCCGCCACGCCCAGTGTGATGAGTTGCCACGAGTCCTGGCTACCGACCTCCGCCACCGCCAGATGCCCCTGTTGATGGAGATGGGCGGTCAGTGAGCGCACGGTCTGGCGCTTGTCTTTGAGCGACTGGCTATATGGCACATGGATGGTGATGCGCGCCGTGGCGACGAACATGGCTGAAACACCTGGCCGGAAACGTCGCCGGCCATGCAGGGCTGGCAGCAGCGGCCGCGCCTAGCGTACCCGCCCGGCTGCGGGTTCTGCTGGTTACCCGTGTAACACATTTAGTAACAAATTGTCGGTACACATCATCTTGACTGGACAGTCGGAGCGTTAGATCGTCTCGCTCGTGCTACGTGGTTCGGCGGCAAACGACACACGCAGCACAGGTTGACGGCTTTCTACCTCGGTCCTGTTGCGCTCGTCCCCTGGTGAACTTCCCCCTCACCGGGGGGCGAGCCGTTTCATGCAGCCTACGCCGGTTGCAGCGTATCAGCATCATCGAGCAAACGTTCATGGCAACGTTCTTGGAGCCGCTCTGGCGTTAGATCGCCCATACCCATGTTCAGGAGGCGCCGACGCTTATCGAGATCGATCACCTGTTTCGGTGCGAGATGGGTCGTGTCGCTGACCCGGGCTGCGCCGAGTACCTACCGCGCTTCCTCGATGAGTGCCATATCCAGATTTAACGTCGTGTGGCGACTCGAACGCATAGGCCCACCTTTCCTCTTGATATACGTACCGCATGCGGTGGCATTGAGCGCGCTGATCGTGCCCGCCGCCCTAGGCGATGATGGCGAGCTCCTCGGGAGAAAGCTCGTCGCGCCACAAGTGGCGCATCTCTTCCGACCGGGCCAGCAGTTCTGCCAGGGTCCCGCTGTCGCTGACCTGCCCATCGCACAGCAAGATAATCTGGTCGGCTCGCCGCAACGCCGCTTGCCGGTGCGACACTGCGAGGACCGTGGCGTCACTGTGTGCCGCCAGCCGCTCCCACAGCGCTCGCTCGGTGTGCACGTCGAGGGCGCTTGACAGGTCGTCGAACACGTACAGCTCCGCGTCGTGGATGAACATGCGCGCTGCTGCAGCCCGCTGCACCTGCCCGCCGGAGAGCCTTACCCCCTTCGGTCCGACCAGCGTGTCGATCCCGCGGTCGAACTGGCGGATGTCGTCATCGAGCACTGCCAGTTCGAGGGCCAATGCCAGCGCCTGAGTATCTTCTGGCTGCCCGAGCAGGATGTTGTCGCGCAATGACTCGCTGAACAGGCGGGGCGCTTGTGGCGTATACGCGCAGCGTAGCGGCACGAACCACTCGGCGGGCCGCTCAATGCGCTGCTCATTCCAGAAGATCTCGCCGTGTTGCAGCGGGAGTAACCCGAGCAAGGATCGCAGCAACGTGGTTTTGCCAGAACCAATCCGCCCGGTAATGACTGTGAAGCTGCCGCGCGACACATCGAACGAGACGTTCGCCAGAGCTGTACTGCTGCTGTCAAAGCAGTAACCGAGGTTACGCACGCGCAGGTGCTGCAGCCGGTCGGTAGTCTGCTTGGTGAGCACGGGCACGGGTGGAAATGGACCCGACGTATACACCGGCCCGTAGCGCACCAGCGAGGTTGGCTTGGCGCCGCCCAGCAGGGCCAGCATGCGATCCAGCGATACGCGACAGCGGCGATAGTTCGTGAGAAACCGGCCGAGCACGGTCGAGGCATCGGCGATCCAGCCCAAGTAAAACACGAATAGGGCGAAGTCACCCACCGGGAAGGTCCCCGCCTGCATGTGTTGGCCGGCCAGCAGTAGGATAAAGCCGGTGCCAATGTTGATAGCGTTGCCGAACGTTGATTGCAGTACCTGGTCGAAGGTGCGCTCTCGCACGGTCATTCCCAACCGGTGGACGCTGAGCTGTACGAACCGCTCGCGCACCGCTGCCTCGGCGCCTGCCACCTGCACCGCCTGCACGCCACCAAACACCTCGCCCAGGAACCGCGTCACGCTGGCTGTGGCCTCCCGGCTAGCTGTACGGAAACGCACCACCCGGCGACCCGCTCCCTTGACCACGCCGACCACGATGGCCAGCGGCGCCATCACTGTGAGCGTCAACTTGGCGTCGATGCGCAGCATGATGGCGAAGGCCACGATGGCGAACGTCGTCAGCGCAACCAGGTCGTTGAAGTCGATCAGCACGGATGTGACCTCATCCACATCGTCGCGGAAGCGGTTGAGTACCTCCCCAGGAGCGTCGTTCAACGCCTTCGCGCCGGGAAGGTCGAGGATGCGCGCCATGATGTTTTTGTGCAACAAGGCGGCGTTGGTGAGCATAAACGGCGCGTTGGTGAGCTGGCAGCCCAGCAGGAAAACGGTAGACGCCATCGCCGCGGCGATCATCAGCGCGGCGAACGTCCAGATGGTGGCGCCCGTCGCCGCGTGCGCTGTCAAGTCATTGAAGTATGCCCTGGTCACCAGGCCAGGCACCATGCCGGCGAGCACCACCAAGGTAATACACGCGGTATTGATGAAGAAGTACCACGGCCGGAAGCGGATGAGCCGGTACAGAAACGAGAAGAGTGTCACACCAGCACCTCTTTCGCCTCGAGCCGGAACAGCGCAGCGAGGCGCGACGACGGATTGTTCAGCAGGTCCAAGCGCGGCCCGTACTCCACAATGTCACCACGCTCCAAGATCAAGATGTCGCTGGCTCGCGCGATGGTAGTTAGGCGGTGGGCGATGATGATGGTGGTGCGGTTGGCGAGCAGTGCCGAGATGGCGCGCTCCAGCAGCCGTTCCGTGACGGGGTCCAGGCGCGACGACGCTTCGTCGAGGATGACCACGCTGGGATTGCGCAGGAACACGCGGGCAAGGGCCAGGAGTTGGCCTTCTCCGGCGGATAGCCCGGCACCGTTGGCACCCAACATGGTGTCGAGCCCGTTCGCCAGCGACCGGCACCACGCCGCTAAGCCGAGTTGCTCGAAGGCTTCCAGGATTCGCTCATCGTCAACTGACCGATCAAAGAAGCTGATGTTGTCGCGTACGCTGGCTTGAAACAGCTGGACGTCTTGGGTGACCAGGGCGACATGTTGACGTAGGGCTTCCCGCGACAGGTGGCGCAGGTCGACGCCACCGACGCTCACCGCCCCCGCTGCAGGGTCATAGAGCCGGCACAACAGGCGAGCAATAGTGGTTTTACCACTGCCGGTGCGGCCCAGGAGGCCGAGCACCGTACCGGCCGGCACGGTAAAGGTGAGGTCGTTAAGAACGGCATCGCCACTGTCGTAGCTAAAACTCACGTGGTCAAACTGCACACCCAGGGCTGCCGGTGGTCCAAACTGCGCCTGGCCATAGGTGAGAGCACTCTGCCGTTTGAGCAACTCGCGTACGCGCAGCAGGCCAGCGCTGGCGCGTTGAAAGTCGTCGATTTGAAAGGCGATCATGTTCAGTGGCTGGAAGGCCGCTTGTAAATAGAAGAAGCTGAGTACGACCGCGCCGAGCGTGAGCGTCCCCTGATTGTAGAGGACAGTGGATAGGCCGAACGCGCCGGTGAAACCGATGGCCGCGAACACATTTGGGAGGGTCCACCCCACCGAACTCATCGCGCGTGCTTTGCTATTGGTGCGCAGGCGCGACCGCGTGTGCTCCAGCAACCGTCGCATAACGTAGCTGCTGGCACCCGAAGAGCGGATGTCTTCGGTGCCACCCAAGCGCTCTTCGATAAAGCCGAACAATAGCGCGGCTGCCTGGCGCGATGCTGCCCAATACGGCACGGCGATCGCGCGCAACTTGACCATGGCGCTCAACACGGCGACGGCAAACACGCCCAGCGCGAGCCCCGCCCGCCAGTCGGTGAACCACAGGGCAACCACGATACCTGCCAGCAAAAGGCCACTGCCTAGTATCTGTATCACGAACTGGGAGAAGAAATTGGCCATTGAGGTCACGTCGCCATCCACGCGTTCGATCAGTTCACCCGGAGTGCGCTCTTTGTGGAAGGCCAGATCCATGGTGAGCAAATGGTCAAACAGCTCGAGACGCAGGCCATTGGTCGCCGTCCAGCCGACGCGCTCACTCAGATAGGTGGCGGGGACGCCCAGTGCCTGCTGGACCAGGGCCACGCCGATGAAGGCCAGTGCCGCCTTGCCCACCGTCGCCGCGTCGCCGGTCGACTGCGTGGCATCGATGAACACGCGCACGATCTGCGGGTTGATGAGCTTGAGGGCGATGGTGCTCAGCAGCAGGGTAGCCAGCACCACCACCTGGGGAAGTTGGGGCCGCAGATACGTCACGAGGAGACGGCGATAGTCAGTGAGCTGCCCCACGCTGCCCCACCCTTCGCCACGTCATGCCACTTGCTTGTCCGTGTATGAACCGCGCCTGCATTCTGGAACTATTTGTCGCGCAGAAGTATAACGACATCAAGTTGAATGTCAACATCATTGAGAAGACTACATGGCATGTGTATACAGGCATCCGTTCGCTGCGCCTCACCCTGCCGTCCGTCCAGCTGCGACCTTTAGGCAACCAACGGACCTACCCGGCATCGCTATCCTCTATCATGGAAAGCCAGGTGTGCAGCGGCACTGTGTGTCGCGCCGCGTCTGGGCAGAGCAGAGGTGGCGTATGCGTCTCACCCGTCGAGACCTCCTGCTGGCTAGTAGTGCCTTGCTCATGGCCGGCTGCACAGTACCAGATCAGGGCGCTGCTGGCAGTGGCTCAGGCAGCACCGATACCGAACTGGTGTTGTGGTATGAGTCGGGCCTGCCCATCGCCTCAGCCATGCCCAGCCTCATCGCCGCGTACAACGCCGCCAAGCCGAAATATCCTGTGCGCGCGGAGCCGCAGCCCGACCTGTCCATCAAGCTGTCCGTGGTCATCGGCGCCCACGATGCACCTGATGTCATCCTGTATCAACGCTCGAAAGCGTTCCCGCTCATCAGCCACGGTGCAGGCACGCCGTTTGGCCAGCTTGCCCAGCGCGATGGCGTGGATGGCAAACAGTTCACTCCCATCGCCTGGCAAGCCGCCCAATACGGCGGCAACCTATGGGGATTGCCACTAACCATGGACGCCACCGTACTCCTCACCAACACCGCGCTAATTGCTGACGCAAAGGTGAGTCCGAGCGCCACCTGGACCACCTCGGCGTTCGATGCGGCTTGCGCCGCCATGGTCAAGCACGATGCGCAAGGTCACGTCACGCAAACCGGCGTCATCTTCGACCAGGGCACGCCCTTTGAGGTATGGCTGTGGCAACAGGGTGCTGACCTGCTCTCCGCTGATGGCAAAACGCCTACGTTCGCCGGTGCCGAGGGCCTCAAAGCCTTGCAATGGCTGCTGGCCGACCAGAAGGCCAATGGTGGTTTGCAGGAGCTCACGCGCTTGGTGTCGTCGGTGTCGCTCACCGGCGGTGTGCCAGCCGTATTCACGCACGGCAAGATCGGCATGCTGTCTGGCACCTACGCCTATTACAACAATGTCGTCGGGCAGCAACTGGACTTCAAAGTTGGCCTGGTGCCGCTGCCCACATTGGACGGCGGCACTCCGGCCACTTTGTTTGACGGTATTTATGGCTTCATGCCCATCAACGGCGCCAACCCGCGTCCAGAGGGATCCTGGGAGTTCATCCACTGGCTAGCCACCGATCCCACGGTACAGGCCAAGTTCTTCTCGCTCGGGTCTATACCGGCCTTCGCCGCTGCGCAACACGACAGCAGCATCGCTAATAATGCCGCCGTGCAACTCATGCTCAACGTGCTCACCACGGCGCGCGTCGAGCAGCCGATCCCGTATATCGAGCAAGTGTCGACGCAGGCCAACGCAGCGGCCCTGGATGTGCTCAACGGCCAGGGCGACCCAGCGACCGCGCTGGCCAAGGCGAAGCAACAGGTCGACCAAACCATTCAGATGGAGACGTCGATCTAGCGCGCCGCTACCGCGCGTCCGGCGCGTGGATCGCGTGATTCACTTCCTGGAGGTGGCGTACATCGCCATACCGCGCAATGTGCGCTCCACCGGCGTTGACGATGATCTCGGAGATGCTGCAGTTGTCGATATTGAACTCGGGGGAATACCCCAGAACTTGCCGGCGTAGCCAGTGCAGGTAGCCGATGATCACGCCGCCGTGCGTGACCATCGCCACGGTTTGGCCTGGATGGCGCGCTGCCAGGCGTCCCACTACGCCGACGGCACGTGTATAGTAGGCCACCCGGAAATCGCCGCCTGGGAACTGCCAGTCAGGGTCGCCGGGCTTGGCACCGCCGATGTACGGCGCAACCGCTGGAAAGCGGGTTCCCAGCTCGGCAATCGGCACGTCTTCGGCTTCGCCAAAGTTCATTTCAATAAGGTCCGGCTCGGTCTGGATGGAGGCGGACTGGGCCAGCTTGCTCTTGATGATGTGTGCGGTCTCCTGCGCGCGAGCCAGCGGGCTGGCGTACAGCGCATCCAGCGTGTGCGCGTGGGCCAGATGTGCGCCCAGGAGGTGGGCTTGCTCTCTGCCTCGCTCGTTCAGTGGCACATCGGTCACCCCAACGAAGCGTTGCAGCGCGTTGCCATCGGTCTGGCCGTGGCGCAGTAACAGCACGCGCGTCGCTCCTGCAGCAATGTGTTCATGATTCGCGAAAGGGACAGGCAAGGTCATCGAGTGCTCCTGAACTGGTAGCGCCACCGAGCGTATCCGGACGGTATACCATCATGGAACTGCGTTCAGCGGCTGGCCGCGACGCGCGGCGACAGCTAACCGCGACAGGTACTATGTCCAGCAGGGGGACAGCATGACGGTCGCGGTGCTCGGCGGTGGCGCACTCGGCCTCACGCTGGCTTACCGGCTTGCCCAAGCAGGCCAGCAGGTACACGTGTATGAGCGCGAGCCCTTGCCGGGAGGGCTGGCAGCCGGCTTTCAAGTTGGCGGCGTCTGGCTCGAAAAGTTCTACCACCACCTGTTTCGCACCGACCGTGCCGCTATCGACCTCATCGAAGAGCTGGAGCTGGGCGCGCAATTGGAATGGTTTAAGCCGCACACCAGCGTGCTGTACGGAGGCCGCCTACGCCGTCTGGACTCTGCCGCGAGCGTCCTCAAGTTCGACGCCATTCCGGTACATGACCGGCTGCGCTTGGGCGCCGCGGTGGCCTACCTCAAGCTGGAGCGCAACTATCACCGGTTTGAACACGTCACCGCTGTGCAATGGCAACGCCGCTGGATGGGTCGCGCGGCGTCGGAGACGCTGTGGGAGCCACTCCTGCGCGCCAAGTTTGGTGACTACGCCGGCCAGATTCTTATGTCGTGGATGTGGGCTCGCCTGCACTACCGCACGTCGTCGCTGGGCTACATACGCGGCGGCTTCCAGCAACTGTACGCCAAGTTGGTGGAGCGCATCCGCGAGCTCGGCGGCACCCTGTATTTCAACGAGGCAGTGGAAGGCATCACGCCCTCCGACGGCGCCCTGGCGGTGTGGTGCGCCGGCCAGTCTAACGTGTACGAGCAAGTGGTCTCCACGCTGCCCATCGCGATCACCTGCCGGCTCACACCAGCGTTGCCAGCCGCCTACCGCGAGCTTCACGGCCAGCCGCTGGCGTATGGCGCGCACTGCGCCATCCTCGAACTCAACCGCCGCTTCATGCGGCCCTACTGGGTGAACGTCAGCGACCCTGGCCTACCCTTCCTTGCGGCCGTCGAGCACACTAACATGCTGCCCGCCAGTGACTACGGCGGGAAACACCTCATGTACCTGGGCAACTATCTGCCCATGCAGCACCCACTGTTTAAACAGTCGGACCAGCAGGTCGTCGACACATTCCTCGCAGCCCTGCCGCGTCTTAACCCAGCGTTCCGGCCGGAGTGGGTCACCGGCAGCCACGTGTTCAAGGCGCCGTTCGCCCAACCCATCGTCACGGCCGAGTTCCTCGAACGCTTGCCCGGTCACGAAACACCGCTGCGCGGCTTGTATGTCGCCAGCATGTTCCAGGTGTATCCGCAAGACCGTGGCCAGAGTTACAGCATCGCCATGGCCAACCGGGTCGCAGACTTGGTGCTTGCCGCCCAACCAGACCGGCAGCCGCAGCCCGCTTGACGCGGCTTCGCCGAGGTAACACAGACCCGCTCGGTACAATGCATGGCGGCGTGGTGCGCTGGGCCGCACCTGGAGAGAATCGCGCAGAACACCGTGACCACCGTGACTCGCATCTCCTGGACGCGCCTGGGCAGTTGGTTTGGTGTGGCGATCAGCGCCATCTTGCTCGTGCTCATCTTGCGCAAGGCCCAAGATTTGTCAGCGGTACGCGATGCGCTGGCGTCGGCCGACTACCGTTGGGTAGCGGTGGCAGCGGCGCTCTACCTCCTGGCATTCATCCCACGCGGCATGCGGTGGGGACGCCTGTTGGTGGGCGTTCGCCAGTTGCCCCTGACTAGCCTCATTAAGGTGGCCGTCATTGGCTTCATGGCCAACAACGTGCTGCCGTTACGGCTGGGAGAGTTCGTCCGCGCCTACGTACTCGGCCGCAAGGAGCACGTGTCCACCGCTGCCACGCTGGCCACCATCGTGGTTGAGCGCGTGCTGGACGGTCTGACGTTAGTGCTAGCGATGAGCGTCATCCTGGCGATCTATCCCTTCCCGCTATGGGTCAAGCGCGTAGGTGAGGCTACTAGCGTGCTATTCGTGGGAGCGCTGGTGGCCATCCTATTCCTGGCCTATCGCGGCGACCTGGTGCGATCACTGGCCGCGCGCGTGTTGCGGCCGTTGCCCAGCACGGTAGCTGGCAAGGTGAGCCAACTGCTCGACGCCTTCGACAGCGGCATTCATATGATGCGCCGTCCGGTAGATGCAATAGTCGCCGCCGGGCTTTCCGTGGTGATCTGGGCAATCGAGTTCGTGGTATATACCCGCGTGCTCGCCGCGTTTGGTCCGGCCATCCAGCGTGAACTGGGGCAACCGGTGCCTTTGCACCTGGTAGTGCTCCTGCTGGTGGTGCTGAACTTCGGCGTGATGGTGCCCACGGCGCCGGGTTACATCGGCGCGTTTCAGGCAGCGATCATCGTGGTGCTCGCTGGCGTGGTGGGGCTCAGCAACCCGCTCGCCTTCAGCATTGCCTGGGTGTTGTGGGCAGTCATGGTGCTACCGGTGGTGCTGCTGGGGTTTGTCTTTTTGAGCAGTGAACAGTTAGATGTGCGCTCCCTCCTCAGTAGCCGAGGAGCGGCCACCCAACTGCCACGCCAGCCCGTGCCGGTTCCTGCGGAGGTTTTGGGTGACAGCCGGCACTGAAGCCAGCGAGCAGAGCGCGCGTACGTATCACCACACGGTGCGCCGCTGGTGGATAGCTTCCCAAGTGATCGACCGTTTGGTGCTGCTGCTGTTTTGGGTCGTGGGGCTATCTGGCGCGCTAGCGGCGTGGGCGCAGCAAGCCGGATGGCGACCCCTCCAGATCGCGATCTATACGCTCATCGCTGGTGTGCTATATACGCTGGTGCTCTTTCCCCTGCGCGTGCATCTCGGCTACCGGATACCGAAGCAGTATGGCCTGCTGCGCCAAAGCTTTAAGGGCTGGCTCGCCGATGCAGGTAAGGCCGGGGTGCTGGGCGCGGTATTCGGACTGGCAGCCATCGAGTTTCTGTACTTGACCGTCACGGTGGCGCCCGTGTGGTGGTGGCTACTGTGCGGGGTGGCGGCGGCACTGGTTACGGTAGGACTCGGCCTGGTGGCGCCTGTGGTCATTGCACCGTTGTTTTTCAAGTTCCGCCTCCTCGACCGGCCAGACATCGTGAGCCGCATCCAGGACGCGCTCGCGCGCACCGGGTTTCGCGCCCAGGGCGTGTATGAGTTTGATCTGAGCCACAAGGTCAAGGCGGCCAACGCGGCGGTATTTGGCTTCGGCCCCACCCGGCGTATCGTGCTCTCCGACAGTTTGCTCTCGGGCTACAGCCCTGCTGAGATCGAGGCGGTAGTAACGCACGAACTCGGGCACCACGTACACAAGGATATGTGGTGGCTCACGCTCGCTGGCGCTGCCAGTATGGTGGTGGGGCTCGCCGGTGTGGCGCTGGTGTTCGCCGTGGTCCCACAGCAAGGCGAGGCGACGCTTGGGAACCTAGCTGTCATGCCGTTGTGGATCCTGGTGTTCGACCTCGTGACGTTTGTGCTCAGTCCGCTTACGTTAGGGTTGAGCCGCTGGAGCGAGCGGCGCGCGGATGCGTACGCGCGCTCGGCAGCGTCGGAACCTGCGGCGTTGGCGACCGCGTTGCACAGGCTGGGCGATGATGGACTGGCAGACCCCGCGCCGCCGCGCTGGGAAGTAGTGTTGCGCTACAGCCATCCGCCACTGTACGAGCGCACGGCGCATGACGGCGTCGAAAGGTAGTGCCAGGAGACGTGCCTTAGGGAGGTGGTCATGCACCCACCCTCGACCAACACCTCGCCGCCACGCCTTCTTGATGAACTCCGGTCAGGCTTCCCTGCGGCACCCGGAACGGACTACTTACCGCTGCTTCGTTCCCGACCTGACGGGGTTCGCAGGGTTCCGCCGCGCAGGACCCATCCATCAACGCCACACCAATGGGTCAGAATCGGCTGGCTCACGGCCTCAGGCGGGAATTCCACCCCGCATTATGGCGGATTGCGGGTTCAAGGCACCGCCAGCGCCCCGTGTAGCATGACCGCCGTTAGCATACCACTTGTCGATTCCCACCATGCGGCATCCCCACCCCATACCCGCTCACCCAATCGGTTTAGCCGCAGCCGCCATTACCGGGTCGTCGTACGCCTGGGTAAGGATGAAGCCGACCGCGCCGACGGCCTGTTCGCCGGCGACGACGGCATGCACGAGCATCAGGTGCTGGTGATCTTGCAACCGGTAGATGCCCAGTTCTCCCGGCGAATTGGCGACGAGATCTGGGATTGTGGAGACTGGGATGTTCACGGTCTCGATCTCGGGACTGCGCGGATCATAGGCGGTCCAGCAACCCATCGCCCCAAACGATACCAGCCAGGCGACGATCACGACGCCATCGACGTCACCCGCCAGGACGTCTCGTACGTCCTGCGGCGACTCCGGCGACGAACGGGCCGCCGCCGCGAGCGACTCCGGATCGTCCGGGCCGGCAATCAGGCGGTACTGCGCCGCACGGAGGATCGCGGGCTGGACGCTCAGAAGTCGCAGGCGGGTCAGGAAAGTTGACTGCGCCGGGGCGGGTGCCGTGATGGTCGTGGCCTGCGAACAGCCGGCCAGCAGCAGCACCGTCAGGATGATGACAAGCCGGCGATCCAGGCGATGGGCGGTCATGGTAGGCGCCTCCCTTTATGCACTCCTCGATCTGGTCAACGGTTCCTTGTCCCGGCCCATTCTGTGGCGTGCGGTGTCGCTTCAACACCGACAGATCGCACACTCTCCCGCACAGTTCCTCGCACAGTTACAGTAAGGGGGCGGTATCCCGGCTGGCGCTGTGCTACGATGGATCGCGCAACGCCTTGTCGCTTCCGCACAGGGCGGCCGGGCGGTTTCCATCTGGGAGATGAGCCGGTGGACCGGCAGGAAAACACGCGCTTCGGGGAGGCGCTTCGACGCTATCGCCTCGCCGCTGGCCTCACGCAGGAGGCGCTCGCCGAGCGCGCCCAGATGAGCGCCGAGGCGATCAGTGCGCTCGAGCGCGGGACCCGGCACACGCCCTACCGTGACACGGTGCAGCTGCTCGCGACGGCTCTGGGGCTGAGCGCGGCGGGGCGCGCCGACCTTGAGCAGACGCTCGTGCGCGCGCGCGGCGGGCGAGATGTCCGGCTGCAGGCCACCCCGGCCACGTCCGAGGGCTTTCCCCCGCTCCGCGCGCTGGACAGCCTGCCCAACAACTTGCCGCGGCAGCTCACGTCATTCGTCGGTCGCGAGCGCGCCATCACCGACGTCCGTGATCTCCTGTCGGCCAACCCCCTCGTGACCCTGACCGGGTCCGGCGGCTGCGGTAAGACGCGCCTGGCGATTCAAGTCGCCGCAGAGCTCGTCGACGC
>JANWJO010000139.1 GCA_025449435.1 Chloroflexota bacterium
CCGCACCCCCCCGCCCCTGCCACCCGCTCCGGGTTACCGACCACCGAGCGGCCGTCGGCGACGCCCGTGCGCGCCCACTGACCGCACCATGGCGTGTTGACTAGCCTTCGCGCCGCGGGCCTTCCCAGCGCCGTGGCGGACGTCCGCGCGAGTCGTCGCGGTCAAAGCTGCGTGGGCGTGGACGGTCGCCGCCACGATCGAACGGTCGATCACCGTAGCTTGGCCGGGATGGCCTGAACTCGGGGCGCCGGTCCTGAAAGTTGTTGCCGCCGCCGAAGGACGAGCCACCAGATTGGAACGGACGCGCAGGTGGGCGCTCTGGGCTTCCTTCAAACCGGCGTTCAAAGCCTCCGCGCTCGGCTGGCGGCCGGTTGAAGCCGCCCTCACGTGGAGCATCGCGCCAGGGCCGGTCGTCGCGTCGCGGAGCGAAACCACCCTCTGGCGCGGCGTCGCGCTGACGCGCCGGTGCAGAGAGCTCATTGAAGCGCTTTTCCAGGCGTTCGAGGCGAGCGACGACTTCGCCAAGTCCGTCGCTTGCCGTGCGACGGAGGGCGGCGCCGAGCAACTCTTCTGCCAGTAGCTCTGTGGTCACGCCTTCGCGCTCCGCACGTCGACGCAGGCGCCGGCGCAAATCAGCACTCAGCCGGAGGGTAACAGCCGACGCGCCTTCTGGCTCATCGATGACACTTGTTTCGGCCAGATACTCAACATCAAGGTCCTCGAGGTCCTCCTCCAGGTCCTCGTCTTCGTCCTCCATTTCGGCATCGTCAATCTGCTCGTCGCCGTCCTCGGCGAGCGATGCAGCGGCAACGTCAACCTCTTCGTCGAGGTCCTCAGCAATGGCGCTCACCGGAGGAGCGATGGCTACGACTGGGGCTGCTTCCTCTGGATTAGCAGCGGTGCTGGCCTTGGATGCTCGGGCCTTGGATGCGCGCGCTGGGCGCTCGCTAGGCGTGTCGCCGGACTTAGGCACGGTGAATTCCTTTTCTTTGCGTCAGTTGCCTGTAGCGTACCGTCGCTCATCGTAGGGCCACTCGTGGGCACTATGCGACAGGAGCGATGTTCTGTCCTTGGTGGGCAGATGTCCCGCGCAACGCTGGCGAGCCGTTGCTGCAGACACACGAACCCATGCCCAACAGGCAAGTCGAAGGAAAAGCATACCACCGTCCGAAAGCCGCGGCGACGCTAATCCTTGGCAATCTCCACGATCGCGCGAAATGCTGCGGTGTAGCTACGCCAGCCTAGCCCTGCGACCGTGCCCTTGCACGCAGGCGCGATGATGGACTTGTGCCGCCACTCCTCGCGGGTGGCCAGATTCGATAGGTGCACCTCGATGACAGGAAATGGCATGGCCTTGATACAGTCGTGCAACGAAACACCATGCTGGGTCAGCCCACCCGGATTCAGGATGGCGCCCTGTGCATCGTCGATATGCTGGTGCAGAAAGTCGATGAGCGCACCCTCGTGGTTGGATTGAAGCGTAGTGACCGTCACACCGAGCTCGTCCGCGAGGGTGGCCAGGTGCTGGTCGATCTGTGGCAGCGTCACGGACCCATAAATGTGGGGTTCACGCCGGCCAAACAGGTTCAGGTTAGGGCCGTGCAACACGAGGATGTGCATGGGTAAGCTGTTCCTTCCATTCATCGCCGGCAAGTATAGCAAACGATTTCAAAACCGCTTTCGGTGGCGATTGGCGATACCCTACACATCGTTGACAACAGCATGAGGCAGCGGATCGAGAGCCACCATCGCAACCGAACCACGTTCTTCGTCAGAAGAGCATGCCAAGCAGTTTGAGCGCTTTCTGGTCCACCAGAAATCCGCTGTTGAAGCGCATCTTCGAACGTATCTTGCAGAGAAGCAATTAACGCACGCGCATCTGGCGCTGCTGGATGTCCATGTTGTCGAAAAACTAGCGGCTTTTACGCTAGGCGGCGGCAAACGTATCCGGGCTGCCCTAGTCGCCATTGGTTTCCGCACCGTCATGCCCGAGCGCAAGTCGGTACGGCTGGTGTGTGCCCAAGCGGCAGTCGAACTCCTTCACGCTTTTCTGCTGGCGCACGATGACATCTTCGATCGTGATTTAGTGCGCCACGGCCAGCCATCGCTGCATCACCAGTTCAATCTGGATCTGGCTTGTGCGCTTTCAACTCCCGAGTTGCCCCACATCGCAAGCTCGCTTGCCACCATCGGTGGCGACATAGCCGGCATGTATGCCTTCGATTGTCTCATGCGCACCAACGTGCCTGCGGCACGCATCGTCAATGCCGCTCGGGTGCTTGCCGGCGTAGCGGCCGAGACCGGGCTCGGTGAAGCGTTGGATATCCTTGCAACCGTACAGCCCGTCGCGGGAGAGGACACCGTGACACTCATTCAAACGTACAAGACAGCCAAATACTCGTTTGAGGGTCCATTGCACATCGGCGCCATCCTGGCTGGCGCCAGTACGGGGCAGCTGTCGGCGCTTGGCGCGATAGCCGTTCCATTGGGTATCGCCTTTCAAATTCAGGATGACATCTTGGGCGTTTTCGGTCGGCAGGATGTTACTGGTAAGCCGGTAGGAGCGGACATTCGGGAGGGAAAACGCACATTGCTCACGGAACACGCCTTGGCCGGCCAGTATGCCGCGATCGTCCGTCAGCACCTCGGCGATCCCAATGTGTCCGACGAGGGCGTCACTGCCGTACAGGAGGCGCTACGACGGGGTGGCTCGCTCGACCACAGTCACCAGCGCATGCGGGCTTTGTTTGACGTTGCGCAAGCGTCGGTGGCGGAGTTGCCAGGCAGGGAGGAGTCAAAACGGCTGTTGCTTGGCCTGATTGACACGCTGTCTAGGCGCGACACGTAGCGAGCAACCTGGGTCCAGCCGGACGATGGGTGGGCAAGCCAGTTACTGTCTGCTACCATTGGTCAAGCGCTCCCGCAGTCCAGGCAACCGTTGACAGTGGAATCGGTGTTATGCGCATGAGTGTTCAACCGGTTGTTCTTGTGGTCGACGATGAGCCTCGCTATGTCCGGCTCATTACCATCAATTTGGAGTCGTCTGGCTACTCGGTGGTTGCCGCTCGCGACGGATTGACTGCTGTTCAACTTGCGGCGCAACGGTCTCCATCGATTATATTGCTCGACGTCGGCTTGCCGGTGCTGGATGGCATCGAAGCCTGCCGCCGGATTCGCGAGTTTTCGGCAACCCCGATTATTATGCTCACAGCCAAAGCCGGCGAAGCTGACAAAGTGCGCGGGTTGGATGCTGGCGCCGACGACTACCTCACCAAGCCGTTTGGGCCCGCCGAACTGCTTGCTCGTATGCGAGCGGTGTTGCGCCGCTCGTCCCTACCTGATGACCAACTCACGGAGCCCACCTTCACCAGCGGTACGTTATCCATCGATTACTCTCAGCATCGAGTGACCATTGCCGGCAAGGAAATTAACCTGAGCCCGACGGAATACAAGCTCCTTATGAATTTGGCGCAAAATGCCGGCAAGGTCATGGTGACCGAAACACTCCTGCATCGCATTTGGGGACGGGAATACGGTGAGGAAACGCAGCACGTGCGGTTGTACGTGAGCCGGTTGCGCCAGAAGATTGAGGACGATCCGGAGCATCCCAAGTGGATCATCACCCGGCCCGGCGTCGGCTACATGTTCCAGCCGGCCACAGCCGAGGCCGCCTCATAGCTGAGCCTCCCGAAGGTATACTCGACGGCTATACGGCCAGCGTGCAACAGGGAGGGTCACTCAGATGCCATTGTTCGAATACGCGTGCCTGGACTGCGACGAGCGGTTCGAGGAGCTCCGGCCCGCGGGACGGGCCGACGCGGCAGTGCCCTGCACGTCGTGCGGCGGCAACCGCGTGAAGCGATTGTTGAGCGTGTTCGCTACGATAAGCAAAGGTGGCCTGTCGACCTCTGCTGGCGATGCGTATGCCGCGCCTCGTTCGGGCGGCTGCGCGTGTGGCGGGAACTGTTCCTGTAATAACTAGGCCGAGCCCTTAGCGTTTGCGCGATCCGGAGCGCCGCGTTGTGTGCTTGACCGGACCGCCCACGCCACGCTGACGTTTGTCCGTTGCTTCACTCGCTGTGGCTGGCGCACGCGTGCGCGCCTGCATCGTATGCTGCCCGTTGGGCGCAGGCTGCCGCTGTACAGGTACACCGTGACAATTCTTGTACTTGCGTCCACTACCACACGGACACGGGTCATCCGGCTGGACTTCGCCCGCGCCAGCCTCACCGACGCTCTCCGTGCCGGTGCTGGAAGCGCCTGCGTCGAATTCACTCTGGTTGGTCGTCAAATTGGCGGGCTGTTGTTGCGGCGGAGTGATCGTCACGTTCACGAACACCATGTGGGCGATTTGCGAGTTGATCGCCGACACCAGGCGCTCGAACTGCGTATGTGCTTCGCGCTTGTACTCGACAAGCGGATCTCTCTGCCCATACGCGCGCAATCCAATTCCTTCGCGCAGTTCATCCATGATGGTGAGGTGTTCGATCCAGAGCCGCGTGACCGTCCACAGCACGATTTGCCGCTCGACTTCACGCATCACTTCTGGACCAAGTCGCTCCTCGCGCCTGGTGTATTCGTCCAGTGCCGCCGTCTTGAGCAACTCGTGCACTTCGTCTCGGCTGTGCAGACGTAACTCGTCGGCAGTCAACGCTGCGGGCACTGGAAACACACCGCCGAGGTCTTTGAGCAGGCTGTCGGTGTCCCAATCCTCGGACATGGGGTCAGTAAGGGTACTATCGATGGCGTTATCAATATACTTCTCGACGAGTCCCAGCACATAGCTGCGCATCTCATCGCCGCGTAATATGCGGTCGCGATCCGCGTAGATGTACGAGCGGTGTTCGTTCATCACGTTGTCGTATTCGACCAGGTGTTTGCGCACGTCGAAGTTATAGCCCTCAACCTTGACCTGGGCACCTTCGATGGCTCTGGTCACGGTACCGTGCTCGATAGCTTCGTCTTCCGCCATATTGAGGAAGTTCATGATGCTGGCAATACGCTCCGAGCCGAACCGGCGCATAAGGTCATCTTCTAGCGACACATAGAATCGTGAAGACCCTGGATCACCCTGCCGGCCACTACGGCCCCGCAACTGATTGTCGATCCGGCGAGCTTCGTGCCGCTCGGTACCTATCACGTGCAAGCCGCCCGCCGCGGCAATTCCGGGCCCAAGCACGATGTCCGTGCCACGGCCGGCCATATTGGTGGCGATAGTTACCGCACCGTGCATGCCAGCATCAGCGATAATAGCGGCTTCTTGCTCGTGAAACTTGGCGTTGAGCACGCGATGTGGGACCTGGCGACTATCGAGCATGCTCGACAACTGTTCAGACTTCTCAATGGATACCGTGCCCACCAGCACCGGGCGTCCGATCTGGTGCATTTCCCAGATATCCTCGACCACAGCACGGACCTTGGCATCGTGCGTCTTGAACACCAAGTCTGGCAAGTCGGTACGTATCATCGGCCGGTGCGTCGGGACGCTTACTACCTCTAACCCATAGATCTGGCCGAACTCCTCGGCTTCGGTCGCGGCGGTGCCTGTCATTCCGGCGAGCTTGGTATACATGCGGAAGAGGTTCTGGAGGGTGATGGTGGCCACGGTCAAGTTCTCACGCTGGATCGTTACGCCTTCCTTGGCCTCTACCGCCTGATGCAGGCCCTCGGACCAGCGCCTCCCTGCCATCATGCGGCCGGTGAACTCGTCGACGATAATGTCTTCGCCATTGCGTATTACGTAATCACGGTCACGTCGCTTGAGCACCTGCGCTTTGAGCGCAGCTTCCGCCATGCGCGCTTGCCAGAAGTTGCGTTCATCATACAAGTTGTCAATTTTAAGGGACTGCTCAATGCGGTCGATGCCGGAGTCAGCGAGCATGACGGCTTTCGTGCGCTCGTCCACGACGTAGTCCTCGTCGGGGCGCAGGGTCTTCATGACGCGTGCAAACTGGTAGTAGAGTTCGGTGGGCTCCTCAGCGGGTTGCGAAATGATGAGCGGCGTGCGTGCCTCGTCGATGAGAATGTTGTCCACCTCATCCACGATGGCGAAGGCGAGCGTTCGCTGTACCTTCGAGGTCGCGTTGGTGGCCAGGTTGTCGCGTAGGTAGTCAAACCCAAACTCACTCGTGACGCCATAGGTGATGTCGGCAGCATATGCCTCGGCACGGGTGACTGGCCGCCAATGGTTGAGCCGGTCGTCGACGTGCCCCGCAGGGTCCTCAAACGTTGGATCATACAGGCCAGAGAACTCTGAGAAGATGACGCTTACCGACACATCGAGTGCGTGGTAGATGGGGCCCATCCAACCGCCACCGATGCGCGCCAGATAATCGTTGGGGGTGACCAGGTGAGCACCGCGACCGGCGAGCGCGTTGAGATACAACGGCAATGCCGCGACCTGCGTCTTGCCTTCGCCGGTGAGCATCTCAGCGATCTTGCCCTCGTGCAGCACCCGGCCGGCCACGATCTGGACGTCGTAGTGACGTTTGTTGAGTTTGCGTTTGGTGACTTCGCGGACAGCGGCAAACGCTTCAGGAAGCAAGTCGTCGAGTGTTTCGCCACCGCGCAGTCGGCGTTTGAAGTCAGCAGTCTTTGCAAACAGCTCGTCGTCGGTCAGAGCCTGCATAGCAGGTTCGCAGGCATTGACCTTGTCGAGATAGGGTTGTAACCGCTTGAGTTGCCGTTGTGTGGGACTGCCGAAAATGCGGCTCAGGAATGGCGGCATCCGGCTCGTTATCCTTCTTGGTGTGGCGAGGAAGTGGTCGTGGCCATGACCGCGTCCAAGGGTTGGTAGCTGTGCATCAGGCACATCATACCAGCAGCGTCGGTTTGAGCCTTCTGATGGCAGCCAGCCTGTGCTTGTGGAAGCGCACTGGGACGAAATGAGGTAGCGTGGCGCACCTGTACTACCACCCGGACTTCACGGGACACGACACGCACGGGTTGCCAGAGAACGCCTTCCGGATGCAGGCCATCACCGCACTCTTGAACAGCCGCGGCTTACCGGCCACCTGGCAATGGGCCACGCCAGCCGCTGCCACCCTTCAGCAGCTCGAAGCCGTCCATGCCCCGTCGATGCTTCGCCAGTTGCGTCGCATCTGTGCCAGTGGCGGCGGGGTAGTCGATATGGCACCCACCATCGTCAGTAGAGATAGCTTCGATGTGGCGCAGCTCGCCGCTGGTGCGGCGATCGCCGCGGCGACTGATGCAATCGCAGGTGAACCTGCGTTCGCACTGGTGCGTCCGCCAGGGCACCATGCCACCGCCAGCCATCCTATGGGTTTTTGCCTGTTCAATAACGTTGCCATCGCTGCCCGTTTCCTGCTGCAGCAACAGCTTGTGAAGCGAGTGCTCATCGTGGACTTCGATGTCCACCACGGCAACGGCACGCAGGACATTTTCTATGGTGACCCGTCGGTGCTATTCGTCTCGATTCACCAGGCCGGCATCTATCCAGGAAGCGGGCAGGCTTGGGAAACGGGTGCCGGTCGTGGCGTTGGCACCACAATCAACATACCGGTACAGAGTGGTGCTGGCGATCAAACGCTGGAGGCCGCCCTCAGACAGGTGGTACGTCCACTCGCCGAGCGCTTTCAGCCCGAGGTCGTGCTGCTGTCCTGTGGCTACGATGCTCACTGGTCCGAGCGGCAGGTAGCTGGTGCCGGTCTGCGCTGTTCGGTAGCCGGTTTTGCCAGCGCAGTGTCAATCCTGCATGAGCTAGCGAAGGATATATGTATGGGCTGCATCATAGGGGTGCTGGAAGGTGGGTACGAGCATCAAGCGCTGGCCTGGGGCGTGTACACCTCGCTGGAAGCCTTGAGTGGCCACCATTCGACGGCTGATCCGTTGGGCGGTCCTCCGGCTGCGGAGACCGTTGACTACCAAGCCATCGACATAGCCAAAACGGTTCACGGCTTAGATATATAGGTTGTTACGCCCGTGAAGGCCACCAGTGCCGGCCACGCCGGTCGGTGTCGACACGAAACAACCACCCGCCGATGGTGGTGACATACAAGGTTCTTAAGTCGGCGCCGCCGAAGGTGCAGTTCGTGGGCCGGTCGACCGGTACCGGGTGGCGCTCAAGCACATTACCGGCAGCATCAAACACGGTGATGCATGGGCCCGGGCCACCTTGTTGCCAACCGGTGGCGGCCAGGATGTTCCCGCCGGTATCGAGACACATGCCGTCGATGCCGCGGTCGGGTCCAAAGTCGTGCAGCACGCGGTGTGCCCCTAAGGACCCGTCGGGCTTGACAGGGTAGGCGCGTAGTTGCCGGACTGCCGTCACGCCGTAATCACTTTGGGCAACATATAGCGTTTGTTCGTCAACGGAAAGCAGCAAGCCATTGGGCCGCGTCGTATCGAAGGTGACGCGGTGTATGGCCCAGTTGCCGCGACCAGAAGGAGGTGGATCGGCTCGATACACCGAGTCGTGGTCGAGTTCGCGGTCGGCGTGGTCGTCACCATAGCGCGGGTCCGTAAACCAGATGCGACCTAGGCGATCGATAGCGAGGTCGTTGGGACTGTTGAACCGTTTCCCCTCAAATCGGTCGGCGATCACTGTCGCTGAGCCATCCGGCTCATAACGTACAACGCGCCGCCCTTTGCCTTCACACCCGTAGAGCCGGCCCTGAGCATCGAACATGAGGCCGTTGCACGCGTTGGTGCCGGTGCGATACACCGTGCTCGATCGCGTTGCCGGGTCAAAGCGCAGGACACGGTTGTTGCCGATATCGGTATAGAGCAAACCGCTACCGTCCCATGCGGGGCCTTCTGTGAGCGTGTAGGGGCCATCGATGTGTTCAAACTGCCAGGGCATGCGGCCACTCCCTTGCTAACGCCTGTCTACGGCGGGCCTAGGATACACCATTGGGTGATGAGGAGGATTGGCAGCAACCCCACCCCCTGGCGCTTGTTGTTACCCACATGTGGAGCAGGAGGGGATAAAGGCGGATGCCGCTTGGGATGGGAGGGGAACAAGGCAGAACCCCGCGCCCTCTGGGCGCGGGGTTCTGCCTTCGCACGCCGCTCGATGACATTGAATTGTGGGTAAAAGGAAGCCCCCTGACAAGGGGGGATCACAGGGGGATTCTGCCTTTCGCCCCGCCGCCCCGCCCTGAGCTCCCAGGGGTGGGGACAAGACACGACCGCCCAGTGCTACGCGGCGACAACCACATGCTGCGATGGCGACAGCGGGATCTCATCGACCACGGCCAGCCAATCGTCTTTAGTCAGCGCACGCACCACGATGGGGTCGAACTGCGTGGACGAGTTAGCAGCCAACTCGGCAAGTGCTTCATCGACGCTTCTGGACTTGCGATACGGCCGGCCATCCACCATCGTGGTAAAGGAGTCAACTACCATGATGATGCGCGCCCCGAACGGAATAGCCGTTGCGGCGAGGCCAGTGGGGTAGCCCAGCCCGTCGTAGCGTTCGTGATGATGCAAAATCATGTCTACCGAAGCTTGCAGCAAGCCGTTGGCTTTCAACAGGTCAGCACCGAGCGATGGGTGTCGCTTCATAATCGCCCACTCGTCGTTGGTGAGTTTTGCCGGCTTGAGCAAGATGGCATCGGGAATACCGATTTTCCCCAGGTCGTGGAGATACGCCGATGTGCGCAAGGAATCCAATTCACGATTGCTCATACCAAGCTTCTTACCGATGCGCACTGCCAGAGCTGCCACGCGGCGAGTGTGGCCACCCGTATCGTGGTCGCGCAGGTCGAGGCTATCGACTAACGTGAGCACGATAGCTTCGTTCAAGCGGATGATCTCCGCCGTTTGCCGCAGACTGAAATAGCTGACAACCAATGGAATGCCAGCCAGCAACAACCCAAACGGACCAATCGCACGCAGCAGCACCATAATGAGATCGCCGAGAATGCCAAGGGCCAGAAAATTGAGGTACATCCCGCGTGACGGCCCGAATGGCGACAGCCACGCCTTGCCGACTGGCTTGCCTTCATACAGCGCGAGCGCCATCCCCAACAGGCCAAGGTTGACACTGGCATACACGATCGAACTGAGGATAGGGCCCACCACCATCGAACCAATTTCCGGTGGAATGGGAAGGGCTCGCACGAGTTGGTACACCACCGAACCTGCAAACGCAGCGCCAGCCAGCATGCTGCGATTGACAACAAACGACCGCACCGGATTGATGCTATTGCGCAATTGATTGAGCGTGACGCTGCCGAGTGCAACGGCCAGCATGGCGATCGGTGTTGGTAAGATGAAAATAGCCGCGGAACTCACAGCGAATCCGGTTGAAACAAACGACCGCACTTTGCCCGGTCGGGGGACGTCGAACTCGCCCGCATGGGCAATCAGGCCGAAAACGGTCCAGGGAAGCAAGTCGGCCCAGTCGGCGCGTGACACCGGATTAATGATATAGGCGGCGCACCACCCGGCGCCAATGATCAGGAATAAGAAGACGACGAACACGCGCGCATTGAAGGGTACTTGCTCGCCGGGACGCAGGGCAACGGTGCGACCAACCAGTCGCGTAAGCATGGTGATCAGTGTGGCTCTTGGAGTGGAAGCGTTTGCAGGCGCCGCGAGTGGCATTCGGTCCGGCACTCCCTGGTCTCTCTGGGCGAACTTACTCACGCAGTTGAGTATGTCAACGACCCTTTAAAGCCAGGGCGGGGGAGCCGCTTGGGCCCCCCCGCTCGGGGAAGGATTGGCCTAGTACCTAGCCGCCGATGGTGGCGTCGGCATCAGCCGTGACGAAGTGCGTGCGCATTATCCATTTACCTTTACTTTGGGAATCTCAATGGTGAGGGTGGGCACTTGATGTACTCCCAAAGCCCGCATTCGAATGAGCGCGGCCGCACATAGCCGTTTTGGCTATCGCCCGACGCTTTGCGCCGTCGCTTTTTCAGCGACAGTGCCCTTGTCTAAAAGAACGATTACCGCTGTTATTTGCATCCCCGTGACTTCCTGCAGTCATCGTTTGGACGGTTATTGAACTCCCAGTTCCCACGCGTTGCAGCATAGTACTATGCCCACAAAGTACGGGTCAATAGTAGCAGATTTGTGCTATGTCGCAACGTCGATAGTAATTTGCCGCGTCGTGTCCGGGTCGGCTCAGCAGCCGGCCTTGCACTCCATTGGTGATGATGTACTGCACCTGGCGCAGCCAGCATTGGCGTGTTCACCCTGCGGAAACGGCTGTGTACCACACCTTGTGGCGCGATATAGACCAGTCGAATTGCGACTTTAAGGCACAGCGACGTGGCAGGGGAATGCCGGCGAAGCTTACATCAAGCAGCGGCGGCGAGCTGGCGTGCGCTGGAGCACTGAAGCGCGGACCGAACTAGGTACGCGTCTCCGTGAGGCGATATGCCAGACGGTTGGCCGCTTCAATCCACGGTTTTGCCCGGTGTGGATGAGGCATAGCGACTTCTCCAACGACCGCCAGCACAAACTCGATGTTGTCCAGGTAGTCCTGGATATGGATATACTCCGGCGCGACATGGTGATCATCGTCAGCGTTATGGTAATTCCCCAGAGGCAAACACACGCCACCAACTTTGTACCCAAAGGCGCCGAATGCGGTGGCCTCGCATCGGCCTCCAGTCATGAGCTGGCGTTGAATGTTGGGTGCTCGTTCACCGCGCGAACGGGCGGATTCGATCATGATGTCCCGCGTACGCATGAGAACTTCCTCGACCTCCGGGTGGAAGGAGAGCTCCCGGTCTCCGGTGCGGATCACCGTGCCGAACCCGATGGCGGCGCCAGGTAGGGCGGCGCTGCATTCGAGTGACAGGAGGAGGGCGCTCTTCGCGACCGATTCGTTGGCGGCGGCCAGCGTGGCACCAGCGAAGCCGACCTCTTCAGCTCGCGTAAACAGCAATGTTACATCGACTGGGTCAGCACTCGCTGCCAAACGCTCTGCGACGGCAAGGAGCGCCGCACACTGTGCCAGATCATCGGCCGCCCGCAAGGCAAGCAGACTGCCCACTTGTACCACAGGCTCGATGGCAAAACTGCCAAACGCCCCCACGCGCACATCGCTGGCACGCAGGCGCACTTGCGCCCGCACCCCACTAGACCCTTCGACATACTCCAGCAGGCACGCGGACACGGTCGTCGGCCCATCGTGCAAGACAAAGGGGGTCTCGGGTGCCATCACGTGCGCTGATATACCGCCGAGCACCGAGGCCATGACTTCGTGGTCGAGCACGCGGGTCACCTCGACCCCCGGGTGATCCATGTGTGCGACGAGGACAACACCCTGCGCGGGATCACCGCGCCTGATGAAGGCCGTGAGGTTGCCGAACCGATCCGAGGCGACGTGCAAGCCAAGGCTCTCCAGGTGGCGCCGGATGTGAGCAGCGACGAGGTGCTCGTGGAACGGTGCGGTTGGATGAATCGATACATCGTAGAGGAGCGAAAGCGCTCGATCTCTCTTCGTCACCTGCTGCCCTTCAGTGCCGTGTTGCTCGTCGCAGCCACAGACTACGCACGACGGGTAACGCCTGCGTGGCAGTAGTCGGAAAGTCTACGTTGGGGCTGCCAATTCTGGGGGTATTAACCCGCCGCCAATCGCCGGTACAAAGTGCAGTTCGCTGGCGGATGTCAGCCGTTCGTCCATGTTGCGCGACGCGAAAACGCCGTCAATGGTGAGCGCGATACCTGGGCGGAGGTGACCCTCCTGGCACAAGCGGTCGCTGATGCCTGGGTAGGCCGCATCCAACCGGTCGACGACTTCGGCTACGGTGGATCCCGCAACCGTCACCTGGCGCTCCCCGATGGTGAGCGAGCGCAACAGCGCGGGTATCCACACGATAGCCATGCGCGAGCGGCCCTCTTTTTTAAATTATGCCGGTTGCCTTCAGCACCACGGCCGGAGACATGGGCAACTCGCGGATGCGCACACCCGTCGCACGCGCAACCGCGTTGGCGATGGCCGCGAGCGGCGGCACAATCGGCACTTCGCCAACGCCCCGCACACCGTAGGGGTGACCCGGGAAGGGCTTTTCGACGATAATCGTCTCGATCGGCGGCACGTCGAGCGTGGTGGGCATACGGTAGTCGAGCAAATTGGCGTTGCGTAAGCGGCCTTCGTGGTCGTAGTCGTAGGTCTCATTGAGCGCCCAACCGATCCCCTGCGCCGCGCCGCCTTGCATTTGGCCCTCGACATAGGCGGGGTGGATGGCCGTTCCGGCGTCCTGTATCACCGTATACCGAAGCACTTGTACCTTGCCGGTGTCTGGGTCAACTTCGACGTCGGCGATATGCACACCAAATGCGCCGCCAACATCGTGGGGGTCGGCGGTTCCGTAGCCGGCAATGGGCGCGCCGGCACTGTGGAGCTTCTCGGCAAGCTCCTTGATGGTCGCGTGTTTGGTGGCATCGGCCGAGGTTGTGAGGACGCCGCGGCTGATCGTCACGCTATCGGCTGGAACCTTCCACAGCTCGGCCGTTCGGGCGATGATCTTCCGCTTGATGTCGAGTGCCGCCTCGTGCGCTGCCATGCCGCTGGCGTAGGTGGTACGGCTGCCACCGGTCACATCGTTGTAGCCCACCGAATCGGTGTCAGCGACCTGCGGCTTGACGTCCGCAACGTCGACCCCTAGCGTTTCGGCGAACTGCATAGCGAGGGAGGCGCGTGTGCCGCCGATATCCGTCGACCCTTCGACCAGGTTAAGTGACCCATCGGCGTTGAGACTGGCAGACACGGCGGACTTGAGGCCCACATTGAACCAGAATCCGGATGCCATGCCCCGGCCGCGATGCTTGCCCGTCAGTGGGGTCTTCCAGTGATCGCTGGCCTCCGCGGCTGCCAGCACCTCCAGGTTGCCAATGCTGCCAAACGTGCTGCCACCGACGCGGCGCGAACCTTCCGTGGAGGCATTCATCTTGTGGATGGTGAAGGGGTCGATGTTGAGCTTCTGGGCCAGTTCATCGATCACGGACTCGCACGCGAAGCAGGCGGCCGGGGCCCCAGGTGCTCGATAGGCCGAGGTTTTCGGCCGGTTGACGAGGACGTCGTAGCCATCCACCAGCATATTGGGTACGTCATACGCGGCGAAAATGCATTGGACGCCGGCGCCAATTGCTGAGCCAGCGAATGCACCGGCCTCGTAGGCCATATAAGCTTGCAGCGCTGTGAGCTGGCCGTTGTTCTTGATACCCGCCTTGATGCGTATGTAGCCACCTGAGGTCGGGCCGGTGCCTTCGAGCACTTCAGCGCGAGTCATGGTGAGCTTGACCGGCCTGTTGGTTTTCTTGGAGAGCAACGCGGCGAGTGGCTCGAGGTACACGGCGATCTTGCCGCCGAAGCCGCCGCCGATCTCCATCGGGATGACCTTGATGTGCGATACCGGCACCTTCAGCAGTTCCGACAGTTCGCCGCGCGCGGAGAACGCACCCTGAGTGCTCGTCCACACCGTGAGGTTGCCATCGAGCGACCAGAACGCGGTGCCGTTCTGCGGCTCGATGTAGCCCTGGTGCACCATGTTGGTGGTGAATTCGCGCTCGATCACTAAGTCTGCCGCTTTGAAACCCGCCTCGACATCGCCAAGGTCCATATGAATGTGCTCGGCAATATTGCTGGCCGTCGTGGCCTCACCCGCTAGCGACTTCGTTCGCAGGTTTTCATTGAGGAGGGGCGCCGATGGTTTCATCGCTTCGCGGACATCCATAACTGGCGTGAGCACGTCGTACTCGACGTGGATGTGCCCCAGCGCTTCTTCAGCGAGGTGGACGTTGTTAGCAGCAACCGCCGCTACGGCGTGGCCACGATACAGCACCTTACGCGAAGCAAGCACGTTTTCGCTCAGGTCGCTGAGGCTGGCGGTGCTCTCGCCGAGGTCGGCGATTTCGTCCTTCAGGCGGGGCAAGTCGGCTGCCGTCACGACGGCGTGTACCCCGGGCATCGCCAGCGCTTTGCTTGCGTCGATGCTCACGATGCGCGCGTGCGCGTGAGGACTGCGCAACACTTTGCCGTACAGCATGCCCGCCAGCACGATATCAGCACCGTATTTGGCGCGTCCGGTGACTTTGTCCATGCCATCTGGACGGATCGGCCGCGTTCCGATGACGCGGTATTGCTGGTCGGGTGCCCTCGATGGTGCTGGGCGATCTTCGATCTTCATCGCGTGGCTCCTTCTAATTGCTTGGCGTTGGAGGCTGACTTTACCGCGGCGATGATTTTGTCGTAGCCGGTGCAGCGGCAGAGATTACCGGCCAGCCAGTAGCGAATCTCGTGATCGGTGGGGTGCGGGTTGTGGTTGAGCAGTGCTCGAGACGCCATCAAGAAGCCTGGCGTGCAGATGCCGCACTGGAGAGCGGCGTTTTCCAGGAAAGCGATCTGCAATGGGTCCAATTGTGTGCCGTGTGCGAGCCCCTCGACGGTGGTGACGGCCTTGCCTTCGGTCTCTACTGCCAGAACCAGGCACGAGTTCACCAACCGGCCATCAAGCATCACGCTACAGGCACCACAGTTGCCGTTGTTACAACCCTCTTTGGCGCCGGTCAGTTGCAGTGTCTCACGCAGCACTTCCAGCAAGCTTTGCCGTGGTTCACAGAGGAAGGCCGTTCCATCGCCGTTGATGGTCGTATCGACTTGTGTAAGCTTAGCCATCGCCTAATTCCCCTTCGCTCGCTCAATGGCGCCTTCGATAGCGCGCCGCATCATGACCTCGGCCAGATGACGCCGCTGGGCAATAGTGCCACGCGTGTCGCCGATGGGTTTAGCTGCCGCCTTGGCGAGCTCAACCGCGTGGGCGATGCCCTCGGCAGTTGCCGCGACGCCCTCGAGTGCCTGCGACGCGTCCTCCAGGAAGAGCGGTTGCGGTGCAACAGCGCCGAGTGCCAGCCGGGCGTGGCGGATGATGTTGGCGTGCGTATCAAGCTCTACCACAGCGGCAGCGTTGACCACCGCGATGTCCATTTCGTTGCGTGGAATGAAGCGCAGGAACCTGCCACCGCTATGTCGCTTCGGCGTCGGGATGTCCATGCCAACCAGCAATTCGCCGTGTTCTAGGACTGATCGACCCGGCGAGATGCAGAAGTGCTCGACGGGCACCGTCCGCCGTCCGTTTGGGCCAGCGATCACACACGTTGCCCCCAACGCGATGAGCGACGGAATACCGTCGGCGGCCGGTGAGGCGTTACAGAGATTGCCGCCAAGTGTGGCTCGGCCCTGTATGGCGGTGCCGCCTATCAGCGATGCCGAATCCACCAGGATCGGATAGGCATGCTGCACGTCGCGGTGCTCATACACCGTGCAGCAGGGCGCGGCGGCGCCGAGGCGCAGTCCGTCGCTTTGACTGAAGGAGAGTTCATTCAGCTCGGCGATGGCCTTGATATCGACGAGCACATCGACGTGCCGGCGTCCTTCTCGCAATTGCACCAGCACGTCAGTGCCACCGGCCAGAACGCGCCCGCCGGCGCCCGCTTCGGCTAGCACGCGTACCGCCTGGTCGACCGACGTGGGTGCCACGTATTCGAAGTTTCGCACTACATGTAGCTCCTCAACTTGACCGTGAGACTGGCCTAGCCTATCACCAGCGCTATGGTGGTGCAAGCGTTTCACTGTAGAAGCACGCCCAACCGCGTGCCGCTCAAATCCATTGCACGTGCCCCTACAATGGGCGAATGTCCAAGCGCTGAGGACGCGCTCACTTCCGGAAGGATGGCTGGGTGGCCACGACGATTCTGTTAATCCGTCACGCCGACGTGTTCAACCCCGACAACGTGATTTATGGACGCCTGCCCCACTTCCGGCTGAGCGACTACGGGCAGTATTTTGCTCGCAAGACGGCTACACACCTTGCCAATATGCCGATTGCAGCCTTTTACACAAGCCCGTTACTGCGGGCGCTGCAAACCACACGCATCCTGGCTGCTCCCCATGCTGGCGTGCCCGTGCGGTCCACGAGCCGGCTGTCGGAAGTACGCAGTTCGTGGCAGGGTACGCGCTATAACGACTTACCACCGGACAAGACGGTGTACGACCTGAGGCGGGAACCTACTGATGAGTCGATCGACGATGTCTGGCAGCGGATGAGCGCCACCGTTCGCGCGCTCGCACAGCAACACGCCGACCAGACGGTAGCGTGTGTGAGTCACGGGGACCCCATAAAGATAGCGACACTCGGATTTCAGGGCCGCACCCTCGATGGCAGTGCTGTGCGCGAGCCCGACCCTGCGCGCTGCTCTGTAACGTCACTCACGTTTCATGCAGGTGCGGACAAGCCTGCCGTTGCCTATGAGGATGTCGTGGGGGCCAGCGACTTTCGCAAAGTGGCCTCGCTGGATGATCTCGCACCCAACACGATGCTCAAGGTGCAGATGGGCCGGCAGGACGTGCTGCTCTTCCGCATCAGTGGCGGCGAAGTTTATGCCACGCAGAACCGTTGTGGGCACATGCGGACGTGCCTGGACGAGGGCTCCTTCGACGGCACGCTTGTCACGTGCCCATTGCACGGCGCGCAGTTTGATGTGACTTCCGGCAAGGTTGTGCGGCAACCCGATGTGGGCGCTGGCGAGGTATCCCGTTATGGTACTCCTGGCAAGCTTTTGTCTCCGATCGAGACACAACGGCTACGTGCCTTCGAGGTAGAAATCCGCGGGAGCGAGATCTTCGCTAAAAGTCGCTAACTGCAAACTTGGGTATTCAACCGTTGGAAGATGTCAAGCTCCTCTGGCTGCAGTAGTAGCCAGCAGTGACTGCGTGCCGGGAGCCGTTGGTGCGGAATTCGGGCGGTACGCAAAGGTCGGCACCTCACGCCCGAGCCAAGCGGCACAGGACGCCAAAGCTGGGCCACGTAAAGTTGGGTACTCCTCTTCCAGTTGCGTTAGCGCATCAACATCCGTTTTGCCTTCGGCTACTATGGCAGAGCCTCGCTCACGCATGGCAGCTCGGTGCACGGGTGCGAGTGCAGCTTGGCACGCCACAGCGAGGTCACGGTAATCGGTAGGTTCGTGGTCCTTGCCAGCCGCCTTCGCCGCCATTTCCACGATCGTGAAAAACCCGACGGGGAAGCGGAGGAGCGCATCACGCCGTTTATTCAACTCGACCCGCTGCGAGCGAAGTCCGTCCAGTACCTGCAAGACCTCAACCGATGACTTCCAGCGTTCGGACTCTAGGAACGCGGCTACGACTCCTGGCTGTTCAGACGGTCGCTCCGCAAACAGCGGCGTGTGAATGAGCGTGAGTGCACCCAGTGCTCCTGCACCGAGACGGTAATACTGTTCCATCCGGCCCAAGTTCTTCAGCCCAGAAGGATCAAGGTGATCGAGACGGGCAAGGTCCACTCCCGCGGGCCAACCCGGCAAATCGCCAAGAAACGTCTCGGTAGGTAGGCTTATGAGCACTATGTCGCGCGCCAGGAGTGGTCGTTTACGCTGCCGGTTCTCCTTGCTAGCCAAGTGAGAACGGTTGAAAGCGGTATCCGGAGAAAAGAAGAGACCAGGTGCCACCACGACCGCGCCAGTTTCCATGGCCAGCTGTAAGGCAGTGCGTGGCTCAATGGTGGCAGAGTGCAGGTGTACGTCTGGCAGATGCCAGCCAGCGACTACTAGCGCATCCCATAGCGCTTGCACGGTCAGATCTCCACCCCGCCGCACGAGATCGGCTAATCGATCGCTGTCCACTTGATCGAAGCTCGCCGTGTCGAGACTCACTTTGCAGTCGACGGCGTGAACCACCGCTTGCTCCGCGTTCGACAGGGAGCAAACTACGAGGTCAGGACACGACACGCCAACTCGCTCGATCTCGCGATGTATGGCCGGGTCGCCATCGAGTTCACAGATGTGTACATCGCTAGCGCTGTGCAAGCTGGCCATGGGTAGTTCGGTCGAATGGTCGCGCGCCCATGCGGTGGCAACCTGTTCCCATTTCTTGCCGACGTGCGCACTGGCATCGCCCCAATTCCCCACAGCCCGCGCATAGGCTTCTGCATCGAGGTTAATCAGCGACGCTTGAGCGAGCACGACTGGGCGCACTCTTCGAGCCATGACATACCGGGTGATGTCGCGCTGACGTTTGGAAGGGAGTGCCTGATCGGCGGTTGGGTCGCCGGCAAGAACCACGGAGCTATCCATTCAAGCCACAAACCAACAAGCACAAGGGCGTGCTCGACATCTCATAGTGACATGGCATGCTACGGCCCCGTGTCACCCTGGCACGTTTCGGCGAGCGGAGGTATCGAGTGCATCTGGATGTGGCGTTTACTCCATCCGAACTCGACGCCAAGACGCCAGCCGTGTGTATTGTGGTGGACGTGATTCGCGCGACGACGACGATCGCGACCATGTTTGCACAGGGCGCCAGCACCGTCTACGTCGCCCGGACTCTTGAATCGGGCCGCGCGTTTGCGCGAGCGCATGGCTTCATCCTGTGCGGCGAAGTAGGGGGCGCTCGGCCACCTGGGTTCGATTATGGCAACTCACCACGCGAAATCACGCAACTCGATCTGCACGGTCGCGTCTGCGTGCTGTGCACGACGAATGGCACGGTAGCCTTGCACGCCGTCAACGCCAGCGAAGCGGCCTTTGTCGGAGCACTGGTGAACGCGGGCTCGGTGATCCGACAGGCAATGCAATCGCTGCCGTCGCAGCGGCTGACCGTCGTCTGCTCGGGTCGCTCCGGCGCATTCGCGTTCGACGACGCCTACTGCGCTGGTGTGCTGATCGCCGAAGCGTTAACGGTTGCACCGCACGCCGCGTTATCCGATACCGCTACAGCGGCAGTGAGCATGGCTCGTGGCTGGAGCTCGCCGCTGCAAGCATTACGAGCCTCACTGAGTGCGTCCTCGCTCGAACCATTGGGGCTCGCCGGTGATGTGGCCTTCGCCGCACAACATAACCTGTTTGACATCGCTCCACGCCTTGTGCGCTCTCCCACCGACGCCAGGCATCCCGTTGTCTTGGTGACGGAGAGCTAAAGGAGGCAGGAATCCCGCTGGTAGACTGACGGCCACTACCCAGCAGAAAGGCCGGATGCCAGTTGGCGACGATTCTGGAGCGCGTGCTGATCCACGGTGTCGAATCGGCCATTGCGCAGCTTGGCCATGAACTCGGATCGCAGCGTGTCGAGGTGCGAGCTGCCAGCAAACCAGAGTTTGGCGACTTCAGCACGCCAGTGTGTATGGCGCTGGCGCCTCGCTTGAAGCTCGACCGCATGGCGCTGGCAACCGCGCTGGCCGAACAACTGCGCAGTCAGTCAATTCCGTTTGTTAAGCAGGTGACCGTGTCGCCGCCCGGCTTCGTGAACTTCGGCATCGACGCTATCGCCTACGGGCTGGCCTTGACCACCGATGTGCTCAAGGAGGAGACCTCGTTCGGGCATACCAGTAAAGCGGCTCCTACCAAAGTCATCATCGAGCACACCAACATCAACAGCAATAAGGCAGCGCACGCCGGCCATCTGCGCAACGCGTGCCTTGGTGATTCGGTGGCGCGGGTGCTGCGCGCCCTTGGCAACGACGTGGAAGTACAGAACTACATCGACGACACTGGAGTCCAGGTCGCAGACGTGGTGGCTGGTTTCCAAACGCTGGGGCTGACCTATGATGGCCTGCAGCCGTTCGACTACTTCACTTCCCAGGTGTACACCACCATGCAGCGCCGCTACGAGGTCGAACCAGCACTTGTGAGTGAGCGCATGCGTGTGTTGCGCGAGATCGAAGATAGGGACAGCAGCACGGCAAGGTTCGCCAAGCGGATGTCGGAGCGGATCGTCACACGTCATCTAGAAACGATGGCGCGCGTCGGTGTGCAGTATGACCTGCTCACCTGGGAATCGGACATCCTGGAGCTCGGCTTCTGGCAGGCTGCCTTTGCGATGCTGCGCCAGCGCAACCTGCTGGAGCAACCTGCAGAGGGGCCGCTGGCCGGGTGTTGGGTGGTGCCGTTTGGCGAGGGCGCGGTGGCGACGGCCACCGGCGAGCGTTCCTCCGATAAGGTCCTGGTGAAAAGCGATGGCGTGGTCACTTATACCGGCAAAGACATCGCCTACCAATTGTGGAAGTTCGGACTGCTCGGGCGTGACTTCGCCTTTCGCTTGTGGTCAACGCAAGTCGATGGTACACCGTTGTGGTCCACAACGACACGTGCCGGAGGCGGCGAGCACCGCTCTTTTGGACACGGCCAGCGCGTCATAAATGTGATCGACGTGCGCCAGGCGTACCCACAAGAGGTAGTGTACGAGTCGTTGCGGCGGCTTGGCTTTGTGCAACAGGCCGACAACTCGACCCACCTGTCGTACGAGGTGGTAGCACTGTCGGCGGCCGCGGCGGAGTCACTGGGCGTGGCCGTTGACGACAGCAAACACGTCTATGCGTTCTCTGGGCGTCAGGGGATCGAGGTAAAGGCCGACGACCTGCTCAACTTGGCTACCGAGCGAATGGCGGCAAAATTGGCCGAGCAGGAGAATGCGGGTCGCGCCAAATCTACTGGCGTGTCTACCGCGGCTTTACTCGCGGCCGGGGCGGTGCGCTATTACCTGCTCAAATTCGGCCTGAACCAGATCATCCCGTTTGACTTTGACGACGCGCTGCGCCACACGGGCGAGACGGGAGTCTACCTGCAGTATGCCTACGCACGGGCCTGCAATGTGTTGCGGCGAACCGGCTCGCCACAGCCGGCGGCCGCGCCGGAAGCGATCCTACCTGCCGACAAAGCGTTGATTCTGTGCATTAGCCGGTTTCCTGCCGTTGTGCTCGACGCTGGGGAGAAACTCGCCCCACCATTGCTGGCGCGCTACGCGTTTGAACTGGCGACGGCGTTTAGTGACTTCTACGAGCACACGCCCGCCCTCTACCGCGAGACCGACGCAGCGTTGCGGCACTTCCGTTACCAACTCGTGGATGCCTGCCGCCAAACCTTGCACAACGCATTGCAGCTCCTGGGAATCACCCCACTCGAAGCGATTTGAGGGCAAGTAAGCTGACCCCCGTTGGGGAGTGAAACTACGACCTCCCTGTAGGTCCTCCCTTTGGGGCTGGCTGGAGGTGGTACGACAAGCAAACGGTAATCCTAACCAGCCATTTTCTCTGGTCGCCACCGCCTGCCGCTGAAGCAGCAGGCTCCGTTCGTTCGCCCCGGAAACGGGGCTGAGCAGTGCTGGCACTAACTGCGGCGGTCCCCAAGCCTGCTTCAGCAGGCGGACGAGCGTAGCCCGACCATTCATTGTCGGACACAGCACCGGGACCTGTTCCTGCCCCCTTGCTGTACCAGCCCAGTCAGCCCGCCAAGGGAGACGTTGCGCCGGAATGGCGCGGCCGGCGTGAAACAGGCACGAAGGTCACGGTACTGCCAGCGGCTCCGTCTCCCCGCCAGCGGGGACTGGGTGCCCTTTGGGCGTGGGGTCCGCAACCTGTGCGACGGCGGGCCAGGAGCAAAAGGTTTCCGTGCTTGCAGGAGATGGACCAGCTACAAGATGCGGGCGACCGTTCCAGCTCCTGACCACAGCTCCTCGAGCGCGTAAAATCGCCGCTCCGCTGGCGTGAAGATATGCACGACAACCCCATTGAAGTCCAGCGCGACCCACCGGCCGTCCCGTAAACCTTCTACGCGCACGGCCGGGACGCCATTCTTGCCTAAATCTTCCAGAACATGGTCGGCCAAGGCGCGCACTTGCCGCTCCGTAGACCCGGTGGTGATGACAAAATAATCGGCGAGGACCGATAGCTTGCGAATATCCAAAAGGGCGGTATCCTCCGCCAGATGCTCGACCAACGAGTCTACGATCGAGTGCGCCACGTCGCGTTGGGACAGTGTGCTACTAGTCATCGTCCTCCTTCACGGTCGCCAGAACGTTCCGCTCACAGTACCCGTTCCCCTACGGAGCAGCTAACCGTTCAAGGTCTCGCTGCATAGCGTCAAGTTCCTGACCATAGCCGGCCCAGTCGCCTTTGGCGAGGTCGGCCTTCGCTTGGGTGTAATGGCTGAGCGCATCTTGAGCCAGCGCGCTCTTCTGGGCGTCGGTGAGCGGGCCCGTAGGCGTGCCGAGCGGTGTTGGAGTAGCTTGGGCTGCGGCGGTCGGCGTGGCTGATGCCGTTGCAGTTGGAGTCGACCCCGTGGCCTCCGCCGTCACGCCAGCGGAGGGCGCACCACTGAATAAGGCGTCCAGTGCATCGTTAAAGTTGGTCTGCATGGTGAGGTTGGTACTGGTGGCGAGGATCACGCGCTTGAGTTCAGGGATCTGGCCCTGCGAGGCTTGCAAGAACAGCGGCTCGACGTATAGAAAAGCCGACCCTAAGGGAATGATCAAGAGGTTGCCACGAATGACGTTGGAGCCTTGCTGATTCCACAGCGTGAGGCTGCTGGAGACGGTGGGATCCTGATCGATGCGTGCCTCAATCTGTTGCGGACCGAAGATCAAGGAGTCCTTGGAGAACTCGTATAACAGCACCTGGCCATAGTGGCCCGGATCCGAGCGCGCCGCGAGCCAGGCGATCATATTGTCGCGCCCGTTGGGCACAAACGGCTGGATGAGCACGAACTCGGCCTGGGATTCCCCGGGTAAGCGGATCTGAACATAGTAGGGTTGCATCAACGTGCGGCTGCTGCCCTGCGACACGGTTGGCGTCGCCCACACATCTTCGCGGTTGTAAAAGACGCTAGTGTCGGTGACGTGGTACAGGTTGAGCATGGATGCTTGCGCCGAAAACAAGTCCTCAGGGTAGCGCAAGTGCGCCTGAAACGCCGCGGGCATGCTGCTCATTGGCTTGAACAAGCCGGGGTAGATCTTGCTATAGGTCTCGATGATGGGCTCGGGATGGGCGGGGTCGTCGGTCCGATAGTAGGTTATTGATCCGTCGTAGGCGCTGATAATGATCTTGACGCTATTGCGAATGTAGTTCTCGCCGTTGCTATCCGGCTGTGCGTAGGGATAGTGGCTACTCCGCGTGTATCCGTCAAGAATCCAATACAGCTTGCCATCGACGATGACGATATAGGGATCTTGGTCTACGGTGATGAACGGGGTGATCTTACGCACCATGTCGGTGATCGTACGGTTGATTAGGATCTTGCTGCCGGGCTCGATGTAGCTGGTGTATACCAGCAGTGGATCGCCAAGGTAAACGGCGAACAGCACGCGGCGAAAGAACGAGTCGATGGCAATGCCGCCCGTGCCACCGTACGTCGTGCTAGCATTGGTTGACCCTTGGGGGTAATCAAATTCTGTAGCGCTCGTTTTGACGAGCACCCACGCCGTACTCGTCAGACCGTGCGTGTAATACAAGCCCGGCTGCGTAATCGAGAGGGCAGGCACGGACGTGATGGGTGGAATGTCATGTAGCAGGAGGTCAGGCGTCCCTTGATCACTTGCACCGTTGGTCGTGCTCGCTACCACGCCGAATCCGTGCGTGTATACCAGGTGCTCATTTTGCCAATTACGGGCGGCAGCGGGCAACAGCGATAAGTCGAGTTCGCGCGGGGAAAGCATGACTTGCTGGCCGTTGTAGCGATCCACGTCAACGTCGGGGAAGCGGTAATACGGCCGGAGTCCCTGCAACTGTTGAAAGGCTTCCTGCAGCGGGCGCCAATCCCACAGCCGGATGTTAGCGATGGTTTGAGGGTTTTGTTGGATGTCGGCTGCAGTAAGCGGCTGCACGGTGGGATGGCTGACCGTAATGGCGCTCAGGTTGAAGGCCGTGCGGGTTGCGTCAATGTTGTAGCCAATGTACGGGCTTTCGCGCTGGAGCTCGCTGGCAGCGACGAACACGGCTTGACTGACCGCCGGTGCGATACCCTGCCCGAGGATCCCCGCAAAGATCCAGATCGCTGGGCCAAGCAGGAGCAGTGACGTGCTCCGCCGCACGCCACCGTACACCGCCAGCACAGCACATATCGCCATAACGCCTGCCATGAACGCGTACACCGGAATGCGCACGTGGACATCGACAAAGTTGGCGCCGAATGCTGTGCCGTGTGGGGTGAGTAGCAGTTCCGCTGGTGCGAGCCAGTGATATTCCGCCGCCTTGAGCAAGAAGAAGATGGCCAGGAGCGATGCGATGTGCGTGATGAACGTGGGGGGAGGCTGGAACTCGACCCCAGTTTCGCCACGAACGCCGCCCATTCGCGACACACGGATAAAGTCCGGCGACGAGAGCATCGAGTAGCCGGTCACGGCGAGCGCCGTCAGGACCAGCAGGGTATTGGCGTAACTGGCCAAGTATTGAAGGAGTGGGAGCTGAAAGATGTACCAATCAACGGGACGATGGAGCACCGGATCAATGGCGCCAAAGGATGTCGCGTTAGCGGAGAGCGCCAGCAAACGCC
>JANWJO010000140.1 GCA_025449435.1 Chloroflexota bacterium
ACGCCACCAATGACCACATCTGTGCCATCGCCGACAGCATCGACATCGAGTTCTACGGCATCCTCCAGATAGCGGTCGAGCAAGATGGCCTTGCCTTCCGAGGCTGCTTCGGCCTCGGCGGCTAGTACGTTGAGCGCCTCTTCGTTGTAGACAATGGCCATGGCCCGCCCCCCGAGCACATAGGATGGCCGGACGAGCAACGGATAGCCGACCTGCTGTGCCACCAGCCTGGCTTCCGGAATGCTGTACGCGAAGCCATGCTCCGCTTGCGGTATGTGGAGAGTGTCCAGCAACTCACCAAAACGCTGGCGATCTTCCGCCAAGTCGATGGCATCGGGCGACGTTCCCCAGATCGGCACACCGGCCGCTTCGAGTGCGCGAGCGAGCTTCAGAGGCGTCTGGCCGCCAAACTGCAGGACGATCCCATCGGGTTGCTCGCGGTCGACGATCGACATGACGTCTTCAAAGGTCAATGGCTCAAAGTACAAGCGGTCGCTGGTGTCGTAATCGGTGCTCACTGTCTCCGGGTTGCAGTTGACCATGATCGTCTCGATGCCCAAATCACGTAACGCAAACGCTACGTGGCAACAGCAGTAATCGAACTCGATGCCCTGGCCGATGCGGTTCGGTCCGCTACCGAGGATGATCACTTTCTGACGGTTGGTGCGCGGTGCTTCTTCTGGCGGCAACACGCGCCTGAGTGCGCCGGAGGCATCGAGCTGGTGGATGGGTCGTTCGTAGGTGGAGTAAAGGTATGGCGTCTGTGCGGCGAACTCGGCTGCGCATGTATCGACGCGAGCATAGGTTGGCACGACCGCAAGCTGCTAACGGTGCCGCCTCACCTCTGGCTCGCTACGCCCAATCAACCGAGCGATGTGACGGTCGGAGAACCCCATGCCCTTGACCGTCCAGAGCAAGTCTTCCGGCAGTACCGTGTCGATGGAAAGGCCAGCGTTAGCGGTGGCTGCCAGGCTGCGCTCCGTGGCGGAGATGTCTGCTAGTTGGGTAAGGAACCAGGGATCAATACCGGTTGCCGAAGCAAGATCGTTCACGCTGGCTGATCGATCCAGGAGAGCCTCGTACACGGCAAAGATGCGTTGCGGTCCGCCAGTTCCTACCGGCAATTGTGCCCCTGGCTTGCTGGGGTCAACGCGGCCGGGGCCGTCTCGCCCATCCTCCTGGGACCGCAGCGCCTTCTGGAGCGCTTCTTTGAAGGTCCGCCCGATCGACATGGCTTCGCCGATAGACTTCATTTGCGGCCCCAGCCGTGGATCGGAGCCAGGGAATTTCTCGAAACCCCAGCGGGGTATCTTGACGACCACATAATCCAGCGAGGGTTCGTAGGCGGCGACGGTCTCGCCCGTGATGTCGTTCTTCAGTTCGTCGAGCGAGTATCCCAGTGCCACTAGGGCGGCCAGTTTGGCGATGGGCATACCAGTGGCCTTGGACGCCAGCGCGCTCGACCGGCTCACGCGAGGATTCATCTCGATCACGAGGACGCGGCCGTCGGAGGGGTTGACCGCGAACTGCACGTTGGCGCCACCGGTCTGCACGCCGACGGCGGCCATCACGCGGCGCGCCATGTCGCGCAAGCGCTGGTACTCCTTGTCCGTCAGTGTTTGGGCCGGTGCAACCGTGATGGAGTCACCCGTGTGGATGCCCATCGGGTCAACATTCTCGATGGAACACACCACTACGAAGCCACCAGCCCCGTCGGCCATGACTTCCAGTTCAAACTCTTTCCAGCCGAGGACGGACTCTTCCACCAGAACGGTGTGGACCGGGCTTTCGCGCAATCCGTTCTCGACAACCGCTTGCAAGTCCTCTGGTGAGCGCGCGACGCCGCCGCCCGATCCGCCCAGCGTGAAGGATGGACGGATGAGCAGCGGAAAGCCAAGCTCGCCAGCTAGGTCTTGTGCCTCCCGAACCGTGCTGACCTGCTTGCCTTTTGGCATGTCCATCCCAGCCCTCGCCATCGTCTGCTGGAATAACTGGCGGTCTTCGGCGAGCTGGATCGAGCGGAGCGAGGCGCCGATGAGCTCCACGTGATATTGCTCAAGGGTGCCACGTTGGGCGAGCGCCACGGCAAGGTTTAGCGCCGTTTGTCCACCTACAGTTGGGAGGAGTGCCTGGGGCCGCTCCAGCGCGATAATGCGTTCCAGCGTCGCCACATCGAGCGGCTCGACATAGGTGGCGTCCGCGAGCTCTGGATCAGTCATGATGGTGGCAGGGTTGGAGTTGACCAGGATGACGCGCAGACCTTCGCGCTTGAGCGCCTTGACCGCCTGGACGCCGGAATAATCGAATTCGCATGCCTGGCCGATCACGATCGGACCTGCCCCGATGATGAGCACCGAGCCTATATCAGCCCGCCGGGGCATTCCAAACCTCTCCTCTGAGCTGGCCTGCCGTCACTATGCAGCAGTCTCGCGGACATCCTGAACAAACTGAGCCAGCACGTCATCCGCGTCGTGTGGGCCGGGCGATGCCTCGGGATGATATTGGACCGCCCACACTGGCTGGCCGGCCAGCCGAAACCCTTCCACCGTCTGATCGTTGAGATTCCATTCCGTGATGATCGCGGAGGACGGCAGACCTTCGGGGGAGATGGCGTAGTTGTGGTTCTGGGACGTGATGCGCACGCGCCCCGACGCGGATGCCTTTACTGGTTGGTTGGAACCATGATGGCCGAACTTCAGTTTGTAGGTCCTGCCTCCTAGGGCGAGGCCGAGCAGTTGGTGGCCCAGGCATATGCCAAGGGTGGGGACACCCGATTCGACCAAGCGGCGCGTGGTGGCAATGGCATAGGTCAGCCCTTCCGGATCGCCAGGGCCATTGGACAGTAACACACCATCAGGACGGGCTTGCAGGGCCTGCTCGGGCGGTGCGCTAGCAGGCATAACCACCACGTCGCTCCCTAGCGATGCGAGCCGGCGCATGATGTTGCGCTTGGCGCCAAAGTCATACACCACGATGCGCGGCCGGCGAGCGCCACTGGCGTGTGGCAATTCCCATTGCGCGTCCGAACGCTCACTCCACACATACGGCTCGGCGCACGTAACGCCAAGCACCAGATCACGCCCTGCCAGTCCGGGCCATGCCCGTGCCTTGGCGATGAGCTGTGCGGGCTGAGCATCGGGCACGGTCGACAATGCGCCACGCAAGGCGCCGTAGGTGCGCAAGTGGAGCGTCAAGGCGCGCGTGTTGAGCCCAGCAATACCGGGAACACCGTTGGTACGCAGGAACTCGTCGAGGGTAGTGGTGCTGCGCCAATTGGAAGCAATCGCACTGGTTTCGCGGACGATGAACCCCTCGACTGCCGGCTGGCCCCACTCGCCATCCTCGTGGTTAATGCCGGTGTTGCCGATCTGCGTGGCCGTCATCACGACCATCTGGCCAGCGTAGGACGGATCGGTGAGGACCTCTTGATAGCCAGAAAGGGCGGTGTTGAACACCACCTCGCCAACACGTTCAGTGCAGGCGCCGAAACCTTTCCCCTGCCACACGGTGCCGTCTTCGAGGGCAAGGATGGCCATGGACACTCCATCGCCGTTCAGACCTGACTGCCAGCGTTAGGCAAGCCGGAAGGTTGGGGAACGGCCGCACACCCTCTAGGCGGTCACTATCGCCCACAACGCGGCAGCGCGTCAAGCGACGGGCTTGAATTGGACCGCCTAGCGGACATCGACCTTGTAGCAATTCGTGTTGCAGCCTACATTGCCAACGCGCGCCAATCGGATGGTGCGGCGGGGGAGTGAGGTTTGGCCGCTCCCTACGAATGTAGCGTGCGGCGCACCCGCCATAACTGGAAGCGGACCGTGCGCCAGGCATCACCGGCGCCGTTGCGCTCGGCGAGCCCCAGTGGCGACCCGGCATACTGTGCCAGCACGTACAAGCCCGTCAACTGCTTGACGGCAAGATTGACGGGTTCAGACGCCAGTTCGAAACAGCGCGCCAGCCGCGACCCGTATTCGAGCGGTGTTTCGTCGTGGCGAGGCTTGAAGCCGAACCGGCGGCTGCGCCGGACCATCAGCTTGTATGAGTAGCGCACGAAGTCGCTATCCGTCAGCTCAGCGATCCACTGGCGCCTCATGATCCAACCGGTGAGCCCGATGAGGATGGCTGCCAGAGCACCGATCGCGATGCGCGGGTCGAATGGCAATTGAAATACAGGTGGCTTGAGTGCATCCTTGGGTGGCGCAACGACGAGTTGGTTATTGGAGGACAAGTCGGCTTCTGGCCGGACGATCTCGGGATTAACGGGCGTAGGCTCCATGTCCACCCAGCCAGCGCCACTGTAGTACACCTGGACCCAGGTGTGGGCGTCGTTTTGGGTGATCTCCCAACCGCTGTGCTGGGTGTTGTATACGTTGGTGGCATACCCAGTCACCAGGCGTGCCGGCACGCCGACTTCGCGCAGGAGAACTACTTCCGCAGAAGCATAGTATTCACAGTAGCCTCGCTTGAGGTCGAACAGGAAGTAATCCACAGGGTCCTGGCCAGGTGGGGGCGCCTGGATATTGGTGGTATACGGCAGCTTGCGCAACTCCGTCTCGATGTTCATGGCCTTGTCGTACGGGTTGTTCGCCCCGGCAACCCATTGCTGGGCCAGCTGTGTCACCCGTGAGGGCTCATTGGGCTTTTGCAAATAGGGGGAGATCCAGGCGGGGTATTGGTCGGACGAAGCGCGCAGGGCGTTGGCCGTTGGGCTGGGGATAATGCTGGTCACCGTGTAGTTGTTGGTGACGTTGGCAAGGTTTATACGGGTGGGGTAGCCACCAATCGAACGAACTTTGACAGGCTGGTTGATGGAGAGTGGTTCGCTGTAGGCAAACACGAGCACCGTACTGCCGCTCACATTGACGATTTGCTGGGTGATGGGCTCACCGATGGGCGGTGGCGCGCCCAACAATGGCTGATTAGCTGCTAGGGATTGTTCCGTTTCTGACGCGGAGCCCGTACCCAAATAGTCGGGGGTGCCATCGTCACCGATCGGCACGCCAGTGCGCGAGACGGCGCGTATTTTGCCTGGATGCCAGTTACCGGCGTCGTAGCTGGAAAAGGACGCACCGGCGAAGTAATGCTCTGGCTCCACATAGCCGGTGGTTTCCAGTTCATGGTCAGATTCTGACGGCGGTGGCGGCTCGTTGGTGACGGCATAGAACACCACTTGTGCATCGGCGAAGTTGAGGCCGCCGCCCAGGCTGAGGTCATTGCCGCCGTTGCCTCCCACGTTGTGACGGACGCCGGTAAAGGCTTCGCCGACGTTGGTCTCCAGAGCCGACCAGGGGTCATTGAAGATCTGCCAGAAGCGCATAGCCAGGGGGTTTTGAGGTAACTGTGGCAGGTAGAGCGCCAGCACGCCGACGACGGCCATGAACACGACGCCGGTGCCTATCACCTCCACCCCGACGGACGACGGGTAGTCCCAGCGGCGCGTGTTCCAGCCCTTTTCCAGGTTGTTCACGTGTAGGCGCATGATCAAGAAGAGGGAGCCGAGGAGGAACAGGTTGACGGTGTCCTCACCTTGACCGCCCAGCACAACAAAGCTCACCAGCACGGCGCCCGCTGGCAGTAGCGAAATGATGGGTGACGTTCCGGAATACAGCGCCCAAGAAAAGTACAGCAGGACCAGCCAGGCGACGACGGTGATGAGAAATAAGAAGATGCGGTTGTCAATGGCCGGTTCACCGAAGCCACCCAGTTTCCACCATTGAATGAGCTGACCGCCAAACGTAAAGAAGGACTTGGTGCTGGTGCCGAGCATGCGTATGGCAGGGTTACCGGCGGTACCTTCACTCGCACCCCGGCTGACGCCCCATTGCACCAACTCCACGAGGTCGTGCCAGATACGCCCGGCACCTGGCAGCACATTGCCGATGGACACGTATAGGCCGAGCCACCCGGCGACTAAGCCAGCGACGAAGTACCGCACTTTGGTGCGTTGGTAGGTACCTAGGTATGCCCCGAGGAGCAGCGCGCAAGCCGCCATGGGCCACAGCGTGCCCGCACTATCGACCCAGTTGATCTGGATGATGGCCAGAGGGATACACGCCGAGATCAGGGCAGCCAGGCCCAGCGCTATCCAGCCGTGTCGGGCTGAAATCGCTGCTACTGGTTGCACGGGGAATTTGGATGGCAGGTCGGGGAAGACTCGCATCCCCTGGCCAGCTACGGATGTGCTGCTCACGACCCAATTCTCCGCCGGTTGGAACGCGCCATATTACAGGGCGGAGCGTGGATCGAAGCGAGCGAAGTTCGCGCGATCAGACATAGGGTGCTGGAACTTGCGGTTCGCTTCTGCCCTTCCACCCGGAACTGTCACCGCCAGGAGGCCAGCGCGGGCCGCTGCCGGCTAGCGGTGAGTATAGCACTGGCTGCCTGGGAAAAATATTAAGAGAATCTTGTGGCCCCGCCGTGACCAATCGGAGAGCCGTGGTATAGTTGGCGCCGAGGGCGACGTGGCCAAGTGGTTAAGGCAAGGCTCTGCAAAAGCTTGATCGGCGGTTCGATCCCGCCCGTCGCCTCCCTGATGATCCGGTGCGAGCTACCGGCCTTGTAGCCGGTTGAGCAGGAGCACCAGCGCGCTCCGACGCTCACTGAATGTCACGAGTCCAGCAAGCACGACCAACACCACCACGGCGGTTGGTTGGTATAGTCCTGGGCCTTGCGTGCCACCACCTCCCGACGGCGGAAAGGCGGTTTGTGCGCTCGCAACCTGCGTCAACGCGCCGCACGCTACGGCCTGGCTCAGGTCAGTTTCGGATGGGAAGACTTCTATCACATATCCACCCGAGGTGAGCGTCGCAAGCGGCGCGTCAACCGTGCTCACCGAGGTTCCATCCTGCAGCGTCATGAGCGGAAAGCTCGGCACCGGATTCGCACTAACGCAGGTGCCGGCATGAATGTGGGCAGGATGGCGTGTATCGGGCGCTTCGCCTTCAAGGTGGATGACGACCGCCGTCACATTACCCTGGCTCATCAATTCGGCAACGCCGGTGATGGTTGACCCCCCCATCGACGACAAGGGTACGACGATGCTGGTTCCGGTTGCGCCACCCGCGCCAGCGATGGTCGTGCCGGCGAGCCAAACGGCCATCGTCGCGCCGCACGCTACCAACCACTGTCGCGCTTTCACCCGAGCGCTCCCTTGCTCCATGTCCGGCAGCGTCACCACTCGACTGCCGCCGTCGCTACCCCTGTCATCGACGCTGGAACGGTACCGCCTCCCAGAGAGGAACGCCTGCTGATGGGTGACGGACGGTCACCGTCAACCCGATAGCCATATGACCTTTGGCCGCTGCGCTTCGCAGGCTCTCCCTCTGGGACGGCAATCTAGCGATGTATAACAAGGGGCACCTTGAAGGGGACAACCGGCGTGATGATGCGGGTGTTGGTGGCGGTGACGCTCATCCTGTCAATGCTGGACCTGGGCTTATTTGCCAGCCGCATCGCAGGTGCAGCCCCGGTGTCCCAATTGGTCTTTCGTGCCCATCCAACCGTGGTTGTGACAACAGGGAGTACCGTCCCAGGGTCGGCAAGGCCAACCGCCGCGGCTGTTCTCACTCCAAGCGTGGTTGCCGTTGTTGTAACGGCTCATCCAGCGATCGAGGCACTGGAGCCACAAGCGAAGCCTCGCGCCGCTCCAGCCCTTGCAGCCGTTCCGGCACTTGCAGCTGTTCCTGCTATGCTGGCCGCCACGGCAACGCCGCCGCCGACACAGCCACCCACCAGAACAGCCACACACACGCCCGAGCCGGCAACGAAAGCTCCAACCGCAACGGCTGTGCCGGTTGCGACGTCCACCGCCCTACCCCAAAAAGCGACTGCCACACCCGATCCCATGACGGTGGAGCGTGGCCAAGCAGTCTTTACGTTGAAAGGGTGCGGTTACTGCCACACGGTGCAGGGACAATCCTATGACCTCCAGGGGCCCAACCTCACCCATATCGCCAGCCAGCCGGTGGGTCCACTGCCGAATTCGCCGGCCTACCTCCGCCGTTTTCTCAGCAATCCACAAGGTGTGGTGCCCGGGGGCTTGATGCCAAACCAAAACCTCACAGCAGGCCAACTCAACGACCTGCTCTCCTACTTGTCCACGCTGCGTTAGCAGCCGTTTATCGCGTTGCCCGTCGTATTTGGGCGCCCCGTGTATACTGGTTTCCACAATTGAAGAGGTACTAGCCTTCAGGGCAGGGTGAGGCGCGTCGCGTGCCAATTCCCGATCGGCGGTATAGCCCGCGAGCTCGAGCGCAAGCAGAGAGC
>JANWJO010000141.1 GCA_025449435.1 Chloroflexota bacterium
CAGATCATCAGCGACCTTGCCAACCGAATGGGTGGGCGCGTCTTCTACGGCAGCGCTGCCGCGGTGATGGAGGAGATCGCTACAGTCGTGCCGCAGTACGCCGGCGTGACATATGGGCGGATCGGCGCCAAGGGCATTCAGTGGCCAGTACCGTCACGGCAGAGCCCCGGGACCGCATTCATGTACGTCGACCCACAACCCGAAGCGGCGCCTCAGCCTGCGCCGGCTGCAAGCTAAGGAGACCGCGTGGACCCAAACGCTGTGGTTGCACTGCTGCCTTCCGATCTGCCGCTGGCAGCGGTGCTGGGTGCTACCTCGATCGACCTGTTCGTGCTGATTGAGGCCATTATATTCGCCGCGCTCCTGGCCTTCGTGCTCGTCACCGGCTTCGCCTACTCCACGCTGCTGGAACGCAAACTGATCGGCCGCATGCAGGTACGCTATGGCCCCAACCGCGTCGGGCCGTTTGGCCTCTTACAGCCGGCAGCCGATGGCGTCAAACTGTTCTTTAAGGAAGACATTGTTCCCGGCACTGTGGACCGGTCGATGTACTTTCTGGCCCCGGTCATCATGGTGTGTACCGCGCTACTGGCCTTTGCGGTGATCCCCATCGGGCCACGCATCACCATTGGTGGGCGTTCCGAGTCGCTGGCCCTGATCGATGTCAACGTCGGCATTCTGTTCACGCTAGCGGTGACCTCGATCACCGTGTACGGAGTGGTGCTCGCGGGTTGGGCGTCCAACAATAAGTATTCGCTGCTGGGCGGTATCCGCTCGGCCGCCCAGATGATCAGCTATGAGCTGGCCATTGGGCTGGGGCTCGTGGGCGTCATGCTGGTCACCGGCTCGCTGAACATGCAAGACATCGTGGGCCAGCAGGACAAGATCTGGACCATCAATGCTATTCGCACGCCCATCGGGTTTGTGGTGTACCTGCTGGCTGGAATCGCTGAAACCAACCGAGCGCCGTTCGACCTTGCGGAAGCCGAAGGCGAGCTTGGCGCTGGCTATCACACGGAATACGCGGGGATGCGCTTCGGCATGTTCTTTCTGGCCGAGTACGTCAACATGATCACGGTGTCGGCCATCGCCACGACCTTCTTCTTGGGCGGCTGGCAAGGACCCTGGGTGAGCACGCTCCCGCTGCTCGGCGTAGTGTGGTTCATCTTGAAAGTGTTTCTGGGCATGTGCGGCTATATGTGGCTGCGCGCCACGCTGCCTCGCATGCGGTACGACCGGCTCATGCGGCTGGGCTGGCTGGTAATGCTGCCGGCTGGCATCATCAACGTCCTGTGGGCGTCGTTCTTCTACGCCTTGTGGCAGTCGCTTGGATTGGTATAAGCCCACGGCGCGCGAATGGGATATTTGGGGGATGGGCGCTTTAGCGCTCCGCGAGTTCCCGCCAGTGCATAGCGCTGGCCAGCGTTCGGGCGCACGCCCCGTACGCCTAGAAAGGCAGTGTCATGGCCCAAGGTGAATCGGGGCTAAAAGCCGTCTTCGACGACATCCGGGCGTTCGCCAAGGGCTTCCGGGTGACCTTCGGCGAAATGCTCACCAAGCCCGTCACAGTGCAATATCCCGAGCAACGCATCCCTATGGCTAGGCGCTTTCGTGGCTTACATAAACTGCTGCGCTATCCCGACGGCATGGAGAAGTGCATCGGCTGCTCGCTGTGTGCAGCGGCATGTCCGGCGAAGGCCATCCGCGTCGTAGCCGCGGAGAACACCGATGGCGCGCGTTTCTCCCCTGGTGAGCGCTACGCTGCCATCTACGAGATCAACATGATTCGCTGCATTTTCTGCGGCTACTGTGAGGAAGCTTGCCCCACTGGCGCCATCGTGCTCGGCCAGCAATACGAGATCGCCGATTATCACCGCTCCGACTTCATCTACGGCAAGGATCGCCTGCTTGTGCCGTTCCCTGCCAAGCCAATCGAAGCGGATGCCATTTTGCAGCTCGGCCAGACGGCTCACGAAGCCAATGCGCCCACCATGGCGGCAGGTGCGGCCAAATGAGCGACGTCCTATTCTGGATCTTCGGCGTACTGGCCGTGGTGGCGGGCATTGGCGTCATCACCTTGCGCTCCTCCGTCCACTCCGCCGTCGCGCTCACCGGCAACCTGGTGTGCCTCGCCATTCTGTACCTGTTGCTGGGTGCAGAGTTTGTCGGTGTAGTGCAAGTGATCGTGTACGCCGGCGCCATCATGGTGCTGTTCTTGTTCGTGGTCACGTTGCTCAGCCCTGGCCGGGAGGAAGTAGACGACCGCCTTCCGGGTCAGCGCTGGATCGCCGCGGCGCTGGCGGTCGTGCTGCTAGTCGAAGCCGTCATCTTGCTTACGTCGAACATGTTGCCCCCGGAAAAGGATTACACCGCCGCGTCAGGCTGCACCACCTCGCCCTGTATCGGCAACACCCAGCTGATCGGCCAGAGCATCTTTACCAGCACCTACCTGTGGCCCTTCGAAGTGACCACCGTTGTGCTCCTGGTCGCCGTGGTAGGCGCCATCGTACTCACCAAGCGGAGGGCAGCGTGACCACCCCTATCTCGTTCTTCCTGGTGCTAAGCGCGATGCTGTTCACCACCGGCACAGCGGGTGTGCTGACGCGTAAGAATCCGCTCATCGTGTTCATGTCCATCGAACTGATGCTCAACGCTGTGAACCTGTCTTTCATCTCCTTCTCCCGCATGTGGGGAAGCGTCAATGGCCAGGTGATCGCCTTATTCGTGCTCGTGCTCGCCGCGGCTGAAGTGGTGGTCGGGTTAGCGATTATCGTGACGATCTTTCGCGTGCGTGACACAGTGGATGTGGACGACGTGCACTCCTTGCATGGGTAATGCGGCGAGCGGAGCGGCCAGCGCGTCACGGCGGCGATGGGTTGGTGAGGGTACCGGCGGCTGGTGCCGTGGATCGGCAAGGCTTCCCGCGCTGATCGGTCGATCAGTGGTGGGTGAGGGGATCGTGGGATGGTAAGTCTGATCTGGCTGGTCGTGGTGTATCCACTCGCCGGCGCGCTCATCAACACGCTGTTTGGCAAGTCCTTCAGTAAGCAGACCATCGGCACGATTGCTTGCGGCTCGGTCCTGCTGTCGTTTGTGACGGGCCTGTTCGCTTTCGCGTCGCTCAGCGGTTTTGCCCAGGCAGATCAGTTCCAGGTGATCTCGCTGTATCGCTGGATCGGCAGCGGTGACACCACCATCAACATGTCATTTCTGGCCGACCCGCTCTCGATGGTGATGGTGCTCGTGGTCTCTGGCGTGAGTTTCCTCATCCATGTGTATTCCACAGGTTACATGTGGCACCCGGCCTATACCGAGAACGAGCAACAGCAGCAGGGTGAGTTCCGGCGCTTCTTTGTGTACATGAATCTGTTCGTGGCCTCGATGCTCCTGCTCGTCACCGCCAGCAACTACTTGTTGCTGCTGGTGGGGTGGGAGGGCGTTGGCCTGTGCTCCTACTTGCTCATCTCGTTCGAGTTTCGCCGCAGATCGGCTATGGTGGCCGGTATCAAAGCGTTCGTGGTCAATGCCATTGGCGATGTTGCACTGCTCATCGGCATTGTGATCCTTTATACGCTCGCTAACTCGACTGAATATGGCGACGTCTTTCCCAAGGCGGCCAGCTTGGGCACGACACCTAATACCTGGATTACCTTGCTGTTCCTGTTCGCCGCTACGGCCAAGTCCGCGCAGATCCCGTTGTACACCTGGCTGCCCGACGCTATGGAAGGTCCGACGCCGGTTTCCGCGCTGATCCATGCCGCGACGATGGTAACGGCGGGCGTCTACCTGATGGCGCGGTCCTACCCATTGCTCCAGTTTGCCCCAACGACCGCGCTCATTGTGGCCATTATCGGGGTCGCCACCGCCTTCTTCGCCGCGACGATCGGCCTGGTCCAGCCCGACCTCAAGCGCGTGCTGGCCTACTCCACCATCAGCCAGCTCGGCTACATGTTCATAGGCATCGGTGTAGGCGGCTACGGTTCGTCGATCTTCCATCTCATGACGCATGCTTTCTTCAAGGCGGCGCTGTTCCTGTGCGCAGGCAATGTCATCCATGCGCTGATCAATGAGCACACAGGTCTGGGCGAGCAGGATATGCGCAACATGGGCGGCCTCCGAGCCAAGTTGCCCAGTACCTATCTGGCGATGGTCATCGCCGGCTTGGCGTTGGCGGGCATGTTCCCTGTGAGTGGATTCTGGAGCAAAGACGCCATTCTGGGCGCTGCCCTCCAAAGCAATGTGCTGTTCTACCTCATTGGACTCCTCACCGCTGGTTTGACGGCCTTCTACACTTTCCGCCTTATATACCTGACCTTCCACGGCGCCTATCGTGGTCCGAAAGAGCTCTACGAGCACGCTCACGAGGCGCCGTCCAATATGGTGGTGCCTATCGGCATCCTAGCGGTGCTTGCGGCCATCGGTGGCCTCGTGCAGATACCCGGGCTGTGGACCTTATTTGACGACTACCTGGGCGGGACGTTTAATCGCTACCCTGCCGCACAGCCGATTGCTGTTGAACAGGTGGGGACGTTCTGGACGTTGGCGCTGGTGGCCATTATCGTCGTGGGCATTGGCATCTTGATTGCATGGCGCTTTTACGGCACTCCGGCTGGCGAGGCCACGCCTAAGCGCCTCGCGACCCAGTTTGGCGGACTGTACAACGTGATACTCAACAAGTGGTACGTCGATGAAGGCTACGATGCGGCGGTAGTGCGGCCAACGCTGGGGATCGCCGCCTTCTTCGCGACAGTGGTGGACCACCAGATCATCGATGGCGTGGTGATGGGTGTTGGCTCGGCCATTGGCACAGTCGGCGAAGGGTTGCGCTCATTACAAACCGGTTTCGTCCGCCAATACATGTTGTCGATGCTCGTAGGCGTCGTGGTAATAGTGGCCTTCTTGCTGGCTCGCTAACGCAGCTCGGCGAGACTGCAACGAGGGAAGGGATTCGGTGAAGACGCGATGCTCACGGCAATGATTCTGGTACCGCTGATCGGCGGTATCGTGGCACTCTTCGCCGGTCAGTCCAATGCTCGACAACCACAACGAATTGCCGGTGCAGCAGCACTGATTACCGTCGTACTGGCGGTCGTGGCGTACTTCTCCTATGACCAGACCAGTTCGTCGCAGTTCCAGTTGGTCGATCAGGCCGACTGGATTCCCCAACTTGGTATTTCCTACCATGTTGGCGTGGATGCGCTCAGCTTGATGCTCGTGCTTATGACCGTCGTCGTCACGGCACTGGTGATCGTGCTGTCCGGACCCCCGCAGGACGACCGTGCCAACCAGTACTTCTTCTGGCTAATGGCCCTGGAGAGCGCCGTCATCGGTGTGTTCGTGTCTCTCGACCTGGTGCTGTTTTACGTGTTCTTTGAGGTCATGCTCGTGCCCATGTACTTCATCATCGGTGGATGGGGCAGCGAGCGCGCCAAGGACGCGGCGGTAAAATTCTTCCTGTATACGTTAGTGGGCAGCTTGCTGATGCTGGCGGCGATCATCGTGGTGCGCGCTGCCGGGCAGTCCAACACGTTCGACCTGGTTACGCTCATGAAGTCGCCGATGTCGGCTGGCGATCAGGCGCTTCCATTCCTCACCTTTGCACTGGCCTTCGCCATCAAGACGCCTATCTTCCCGTTCCACACCTGGTTGCCCGATGCCTACATCGAGGCGCCCACTGGCGGTTCCATCATGCTCGCAGCTGTGCTGAGCAAGGTTGGCGCCTATGGATTCCTGCGCTTTTGCTTGGGGTTGTTTCCGCAAGCAGCGCACGAGTTCTCGCCCTTAGTATCAATTCTGGCGGTGATCACCATTCTGTACGCCGCGTGGGCAGCCATCTGGCAGCGTGATCTCAAAGCGCTCATCTCCTATTCCAGCCTGGGGCACCTAGGCTTGATTGTGCTTGGGATCTTCGCGCTCAACGCCTCGGGCATCGAGGGCAGCACCTTCCAAATGGTGAACCACGGCATTACCACGACCGCCCTGTTCCTCATCGTGGCCGCCATCGCTGCGCGTTGGGGCACGCGTGAGATCCCCAAACTGGCTGGTATGCAGGCGTTCACTCCAGCGCTCGCCGCGGTGCTATTGATCGCATTCCTGTCGTCGATGCCGCTGCCCGGGCTCAATGGCTTCCCGGGTGAGTTCTTGATCCTGCGCGGTGTGTTCGCCGGGCACACTACCTATGCCTACGGTATCTTGGGAGCCCTCGGCGTCATCTTAAGCGCCACGTACTTCATCTGGATGTATGCACGCATCATCTATACGGCTCCTGCTGAAGCAGTGCTCGCCACTGGCAACAAGGTCTCCGATATCACCCGGCACGAGTGGTACGCCTTTGTGCCCGCCATCGTGCTGATTTTCGCCTTGGGTGTGGTTCCCGGGCTTATCCTGAGTAAGACCGGCCCCTCTGCCGGGGCCATCAGCACTTACCTTGCCCAGCACACCGCTTCGGTGGCTCCCGCGGCACTTCCCGCGCTGTCGGCTACCATTGTCAGCGCCGGAAAGTAGAGAGGCTCGTTTCGTGGACGCCGCGCCCGTGCTCAATGTGGTCATCCCGACCATTAACTACGCGCCACTGCTGCCGTTTATCATCGTGTTTGTCACTGGCTTAGTGGCGCTGGTGCTCGATCCGCTTCTTCCGCAGGTGCGCCATAGCCTCATCGCCTGGATTTCGCTGGTTGGCTTAGGTCTGGCGTTTATTGATTGTGTCACGCTGTTTGGTGGGACCAATGCCGCCTTTGGCGGCACTTATATAGCCGACAACTTCGGCATGTTCTTCTCTTTCATTTTGTTGTGTGCTTCAGCAGCCACCATCTTGCTGGCTGTGCGCTATCCTTCGCGCGTTTCACTCAATGAAGGGGACTTCTACGGCCTCATCTTGTTTTGTACGGCCGGTATGCTGTTAGTCGTCCAAGCTTCGGACTTTGTGATCCTCATCATTGGCATCGAAACACTGTCGATCGCGCTGTATGTCATGGCCGGTTACACGCGTAATCGCATTCAGTCCGACGAAGCGGCGCTCAAGTACTTCCTGATGGGTGCCTTCGCTTTTGGCTTCCTGTTGTACGGTACGGCCCTCATCTACGGCTCCGCGGGCAGCACGCAGTATGCAGCCGTAGCGAAGGCGCTGGGTGCAGAGGCCGGTACCGGCTTGTATAACCTGGCTGTGGTCGGTATGGGCTTGCTCATGGTCGGATTCGGCTTTGAGCTAGCCTTCGTGCCGTTCCACCAGTGGACACCCGATGTATACGACGGCGCTCCGGCGCCGGTCACAGCGTTCATGTCCGTCGCCACCAAAGTGGCCGTATTTGCCGGGCTCATTCGCGTGCTCGAAATGGCGTTGTCGCCACTCACCGCCGACTGGTTCTCGGTGCTATGGGCACTGTCGGTGCTCACCATGGTGGTAGGGAACGTCATCGCCGTTGTGCAGACCAATATTAAGCGCATGCTGGCTTACTCCAGCATTGCCCAGGCTGGCTACGTACTCATCGGTGTCCTGGCAGCCGGTCCGGATGGGCAGCAAAGCGTGATGTTCTATCTCGCCGCGTATATGTTGATGAACTTCGGCGCGTTTGCCGTTGTTGCGGCACTGTCGCGCGGCGACACCGAGGCGCTCGACCTCAACGATTACGCCGGTCTTAGCAAGCGCGCACCTTTTATGGCAGCGGTGATGCTCATTTGCATGCTATCTCTTGCCGGCATTCCGCTTACCGGAGGATTCGTTGGCAAGCTGTACATCTTCGTGGCTGCCATTGAAGCAGGGCATCCTGAACTGGTGGTCATTGCCGTGCTGGCATCGGCCGTCTCCGCCTTTTACTACCTGCGGGTGGTGTACTACATGTATTTCCGGTCACCTGCGAGCGATGTGGGAGCGGTGCCCGCCATTGGGCGCGAAGTTCTGGTGCTTGTGGCCATCGCGGCCATCGGGACGATCTTCCTCGGTGTCCTCCCCTGGACGATCCTGGGCGTCGCTCACCAATCGGTAGCCCTCGCCGTCACGCCGTAATCGGTCTCGCGCACCGGCGGTGAACCGAGCTGCTTAGGAGGTAGTACACCCGTCGAGGAGGTTGCCGGATGGATGTTGCCATCCTGGCCGACGACCTCACCGGTGCAGCTGATAGCGCCGTGCAATGCACCGGAAACCAGCGTTTGGTCATGCTGGCACTAGATACATCCACCAAACTGGATGCGGCCGTCGCGTCGTACGACCTCAATAGCCGCGACAGCTCGCCGGAACGGGCAGCCGCCTCGGTGCGCGCAGCGGTGGCAGCGCTCTCGTCTCGCCGTCCGACCTGGTGGATGAAGAAGATCGATTCGACATTGCGCGGCCACGTGGCTGCCGAGGTGACGGCGTTTCTCCAGGCCACAGGAGTTGATCTAGTCATTTGCACACCGGCGTATCCAGCCTTACATCGCACGGTCGCTTCCGGCCGCCTGTATCGTTGGTGGAATGTGAGCACAGGCTCGGGCGTACCCATCGCGCCCATCTTCCACGCACAGCATGTGATCGTGGAGAGCATCTCGCTTTCCCAGATCCACCTGGGCCCTCAGTTCGTCGCCGGCACGCTCGACGCCTGCCAGACCGGTAGTGTCGTGCTGTGTGACGGCATCACCGATCACGACCTGGACGTGGTGGTGGACGCGGGGCAGCGGTGCCACCGCCAGGTTGCTTATGCTGGCTCTGCCGGACTCATGGGTGCGCTGGCACGGTTGCTGTATCGTGAAGCCGATGTGCCCGCTCCCCCGTTGCCAGCGAGCGGACCCGCTGCCTGTTTAGCAGGATCGCTCAATGCCGTGACGCGAGACCAACTCGATTACTTGCGCCGTCAGGGCGACGCAAGCCTAACGTTTGTTGAAGTGACTCTCGACGGTGGCACGGCACCAGCGGTGCATGAGGTGCTCGCCGCAGTGCATGCGGGAAAGTCAGTAATCGCGTCAACACCAGCGGTCCGGCTCGACCACCCGTTGGTGCCGCCTGCCCAAGCGCTGGCGCAGCTTGGTGCCACGCTGCTCCGCGAGGGTGGTGTACGGCGCTTTGTAGCTACAGGGGGCGATGTGGCACGCAAGTTGTGTGCAGCGTTCGGGGCGACGCAGTTTGCCGTGACGGGCAACGTGGGCGAGGGCGTCCCGTGCTTGGAAGCCACGCTGCCAGACCCCGTCCACCTGGCGACGAAGGCAGGAGGATTTGGTGAGGTGGATGCCCTGGCTCGCTGCTTGCGCTACTTGCGATCTGCTTAGGAGATCGGTGGCTACCGCATTGTCCGGCTCGTTGACTTCCGTCTGGCCAGTACGGCATGGTAGGGCCGTTGGGAAGTGGAAAAGGATGGCCTGTGCGGTGCCCCGCTTGTGCGTTTAGCGAAACGCAGGTCATCGATTCTCGCGAACTGGAAGATGGTGCAGTCACGCGCCGCCGCCGCAAGTGCCTACGTTGCAGCGCGCGCTTTACCACTTACGAGCGCGGCGAGCCCTTGCAACTACAAGTGGTCAAGAAGGATGGGCGGCGAGAGCCCTATTCACGCGACAAACTGTTCCGCAACACGCTCAAGGCGCTGGAGAAACGGCCGGTGAGCAGCGAGGCGGTCGACGCCTTCCTGCGGACCATTGAACTCCAGTTGCACGAACTGGGCAAGCTGGAAGTCTCGTCACGCCAGATCGGGGAGTTAGTCCTTAATGGGCTCAAAGAGCTCGATCCTGTGGCGTATATCCGCTTCGCATCGGTGTATGTAGGGTTTGCAGACCTCGACTCGATGAAGCGCGAAGTAGATACACTCCTTGGTCAGCATCGCGTCACGGATGATGGTCCGCCCCCCCCATAGTGTCCCTCCTGGCGGCGGGAGTAGTCACTAAAAGGGCTGTGCTCGTCGTCCTTCGTGTTTACTCCCCGCCCCGGGGATCGGGGAGGGTGGGGGGTGGGGTTGCCCAATCAAACCTACCCCTCCGGTTCCATAACCCCTCAGTGGTAGGATGAGTTGTCGGTAACACCATGGCGAAGGCGAGGCAGTACGTGCACAGCTTAGCTCGGAAAACGCTGCGGAGCGTCGCTCTCGCCAGCGTCATCGCGGCGGGCGTGTACGCCACGCAGCGAGTGCAGCACCTGCAATCGGGGCGCCACCCAGTTATCGACTGGCAGCGCGTACAGCGTATCGCTACCAATACCGCTGTACGTGGGCATCACGCGGCCGATGAGCCACTGGCAGTTCGCCAGGCCGAGTTCCTCAAGGGCATCGAAAGTGTCGAGCCGCTGATCGCCCGTTATACCAAAACGGTTCTCCCCCAACCATTGCGGCAGGTCTACGCCTTTGACCGTTCGCAGTGGATCGAGGCCAATGTCGCCACGTTTCAGGTGATGTTCGCCCCGGTGGAATCCATGTACCGCTCGGTGCTGGGACGGCTATCGCAAAGCCAGATCGGCCCGCTGTTCAGCTTGGCCAATTCGGCCATGCTCACCTGGCAGTTGGGCATGCTCCTGGGATATTTGAGCCGCCGGGTCCTTGGCCAGTACGACATGTCACTCCTTGGGCGTGAACCAGTCGTGGCCGGCCGGCTGTACTTCGTGGAAGAAAACATCGCCTCCAGCGAGCGCTTGCTCAAAGTGCCACCGGAACAGTTCCGCCAGTGGATTTGCTTGCACGAGGCGACGCACGCCTTCGAGTTCGAAGGCCATTC
>JANWJO010000142.1 GCA_025449435.1 Chloroflexota bacterium
CGTGCTGCGGCGTGGCCGTTTTGGCGAACATGGTGTGTTGCTCACGCTGTTCACGCCGGAGTTTGGCAAAGTCGACGCGATCGCCAAGGGTGTGTATCGCCCAGGAAGTAAGCTAGCCGGCCATCTGGAACCGTTACTGCACATACGCCTGCAGCTCGCTCGCGGTCGCAACCTCGATGTCGTGACGCAGGCCAGCATCCTGCACCCGTTCGAGCAGGTGCGCAACGACCTGTATCGCACCGCTGCCGCTTGGTATGCGGCCGAATTGGTGGAACGGCTGACAGAAGACCGCCAGGAGAGCCATTCGCTGTACGAGTTGCTGCTCGCTTTGCTGTCGCGGCTCGACGCGGGCACGGCGCCAGATTTACTGCTGCGCTTCTTTGAGATGCGGTTGCTGTCGTACCTGGGCTACCGGCCGGCGCTGTGGCGTTGCGCGCACTGTGGCGATGCCGTGAGTAACTCTAGCGCGTGGTTCAGTCCGAGCCGGGGCGGTATTCACTGCACCGAGTGTGCGACACTGGCCACCGATGGGCGACGTCTGTCGGCTGCCGCATTACAGTTGCTGCGGTTCTTTCAGACGAACACCCTGGCTGGGTGGGAAACGCTTAAGCCAGATGCGACTGGCCTCAACGAGGCGTCTCAGGTGTTGCGGCAGTCTATTCGAGCGCTCGATGAACAAGCTCCACGCGGTTTGGTGCTGCTGGATCGCTTGCGCACCGGTGGTGCCGCGCCACACGATGGCATGCTCAACGCCACCACCCGGGTGGCCGGGTAGGCGGACCGCGCCGCGCGTTACGGCTGGCTGCCCTCCGTGATCGCTACGTCGTCGAGTTCGCCCCACTCGTTCCAGGAGCCGTCGTAGTTGGCCAGGTTTTCCAAGGGGTAGCCGCGCAGGGCGAGGCTGAACAGCACGCTGGTGGCGGCGACGCCTCCGTTGCAATAGGCCACCACGCGCTGCCCGGCCTGCTGTTCGGTCGGCCGGAACGCCTTATCAAGTTGCTGGTCGTCGAGGAACTCTCCGGTATGTGCATCGGTGAGCAGCTCGCGAGGGATATTGACGGCGCCAGCAATATGGCCGCCGTGCTTGCCACGCCTGGAAGCGCCTGAGTACTGAGCGGGGTCCCGAGCATCGATGAGGCGAGCCGCTTTACCACCGGCGAGGGACCGCATCTCGTCGAGGTCCACGCGAAGGCTGGCCACCTGGTGCGGCTCAAACACTGCCGGGGGATAGGTTGGGACTGCCGTGTCGAGCGGGCGCCCCTCAGCCACCCACTTGCGCAGGCCGCCATCGAGCACTGCTACCCGGCTGTGGCCGTAATAGTGCAGCAACCACCATAAACGCGTGGCAAATTGGGCTGCTGGATGGTCGTCGTAGGCGACGACCAGATGCTGGCTGCCGATTCCTCTGCTGCCAAGCTCATGAGCCAGCTTCTTAGCACTGGCGGCCTGCGCTGGCACCGGATCGTCGAGGTCCACGATGTCGCTAGTCCAATCCAGGTAGACCGCCCCAGCGATGTGTCCTTGGGCATAGGCGTCGGGCCGGCCGAGATACACAGCACCGTGCTTGGTGGCCCCGGGCGCGGCGGTCGTGACCTGACCGCGCATATCCACCACCCGCACGTCGCTGGCCGTAAGATGGCTGGCCAGCCACCGGGTGGTGACCAACATACCGCCGCGCACGCCGTCTCCCTCAAGAGAGGTCATCGTGGCCATCGCATCCTCCTTTGCCAGCGGTGTCTGGGTCCCACAGGTCAGACCGCGGTGCCCAGGCTTTCCCACGCGTCGAGCTTGGCGCGCACGCGCTCGATAATGCTATCGGTAAATTCGGTGGTCAGCGCGTGACCGCCAAGGTCCGCGGTCCGTGTGCCCTCGCGCACGGCTTCGAACACCGCCTCGTACATGGCGCGCGACGCGCGGTGTGCCGCCTCGACATCCATATACGACAGCAAGGAGGCACAGGCGAGGATCATGGCCATAGGGTTGGCTACATTCTTGCCCTGAAGGCTCGGCGCCGTGCCGTGCGGCGCCTCCGCCACGATGACCCTTGGTTTTAGCTGGTCATCGAAACTCAAGATGAGCGATTCTGACCCCGCGATCGAGCCGAACATCTGTAGCACGAGGTCGCTCAGGCAGTCGCCGTCGCGGTTGAGCGCAGGGATGGTGAGGCTCTCGCCGCCGCTGTTGAGGAGGAGCGCGTAGGTCGTATCGATGAGTTGCGGATCGTAGCGCACATCCGGGTGGCGCGTGTGCGCCGCGTCCATTTCTTCCTTGAGCATGCCCTCATACACCGGGCTGACGGTGTACTTGGGACCGCCGAATACTTTGCCACGCGCGCGGCGAGCAGTGGTAAAAGCGAACTCGGCCACAACGGCGCAGGTTCGGCGGCTGACCTTGTCCACACGATAGGCAATCTCGTCGCCATCGACCGTCTCGCGCCACTCCTTGGCGTTGTAGGCGTCATCCACAGCCATCCGCACGATGGCAATAGGCGCATGTACACCGGCAAGCGGCGTCACGCCTGGGATCCGCCGGCCCGTGCGCAGAATGACTTTAGCGTCGATCTCCTCGCGCAGGATGGCGTTGGGCGACCCCACATCGCCGCGCGCTTCTGGTGTGATCGTGGCGGCCTTGAGGCCAAAGCGGGCCACCCGCAACGCCGCCGCAGCGTCGTAGACCACGCCGTTGTTGGTGGCGCGGCGGTGAGCGAGGCTTAAGTCGAAGCGGATGACATCGACGTCGAAGCCAATAACCTGAGGAGTCAGGACGCGGAGCACCTCCACCAGCAGTTCCTGGCCGGTTTGGTCGCCTTCGAGCACCACAACCACCGGATTGCCCACGCCGGAACGTCCTCCCCTCCCGCGAGTTGGTGTATCGGGAGCACAGCGTAGCACTTTGGTAGCGCAGTGGGTGGCCGGGTGCTAAGTTCGTAGCTCCGAGCGCGCGAACCAGCCTCTCCCACACCGCCGGCTCCCCTGCACCACCGGCTGATCCGCCCTACCCACCGAGGGAGGGTGACCTGGCTCCGGATTCAGACACAGCTTTTGGTGCGCTGCTGCGCCGCCATCGCGTGGCTGCTGGACTGACGCAAGAAGCGCTGGCCGAGCTAGCGGCGGCGCGGGTGCGGGGCAACTTGGCGCGAGCGGCAATGCTGTTCGGGGCGGTCGAAGCTGGACTGGACCGACTGGGCGCGCCGCTCGATGTTGCTGGCAAGTTGGAGTGGGAGCGGACGCCACCGGCTACATGAGCGCATCTGGGCGAGCCGGCTTTCGCCGCCGTCTACGCCGGTGGGCGGGAACTGACGCTGGAGCAAGCGGTTGCCGAGGCGCTCACCGAGCACGCGTAAACGAGGCACTGTGAAGTTCCCCCTGGCGGGACGAAGTTACGTACCCCATCCGTCGCCCCAGCAGCACCGATCTGTACCCTCCTCTTGCTCCACATGTGGGTAATAGTATGAGTCGGCGGGGTCGGGTGCCCTTTGGGCGATAAGGGGGCCGTCCGTGTCCCCGCTCCGAAAGAACGTCTTCCCTAGCTAAAGAACGGAAAGAAGTCGGCGATGCGCTCTTTGGTGAGTGGCGTGCCGTATTCACACCCCTCGAACGCCTCGGCGTGCTGGATCGCGTTGCCGCGCTCGGCGCCATACCACTGGACCAATTGCGCGCGGAATCGGTCGGCCACACCGCGGCCGCTGCCCATGCGCCGCAGTTCTAGCCATTGGCGACGTTCACGGTCGCCAGCAGGCACTTCGTTCTCTTGCCGGGCGTTATAGGGTAGCCACTCGTACATCTGCGACGTGTGGCAATGCAGCATGTCGAGTTTGAGCGACATCACCGCGTCGATGCCCACGGCCACGTCCGGCGTGAACGGGTATGGCTTCTGGAAGTTGTCGCTGACGTAGGCGATGGTGGGGTTGATGCGCAAGTGCGGCGTGTGGGCCAGAATATTCGGCACCGTGACCATATAAGCCGCGTCTTGCACCAGGATCGACACGTAGCGATGGTCCGGATGATAGTCGTTGGGGCGTGGTGATAGGATTAGGTCGGGCTCAAACTCTCGAATGATCTGAATGATGCGCCGGCGGTTGGGCAGCGTGGGTTCGAGTTCGCCATCGTGGATGTCCAGCACCTGATACTCCACACCGATGACTTTTCCCGCAGCTTTGGCCTCCGCCTCGCGCCTGCGGGCGAGCTCAACGCCGCCAATCTCGTGGTGGCCGGAGTCGCCATTGGTCACCGACACGAATTTAACGACGTGCCCTTGTTTGGCCCATAAGGCGCCGGTGCCGCCGACCTTGGCGTCGCAATCATCAGGGTGGGCGCCAAAGGCTAGAATACGCAGTTGCTTCCCTGGCACGAACTCGTTCCTTTCGTTGAGCTACGGCGAGAGGATAGCATCCCCGCGTGCTCACCCGGCGCCAGCGCGTATACTCGGCAGCATGACAGTGCGGCTTGTGGTATGTGATATCGACGGCACGCTGCTTAATTCGTCATCGGAAGTGAGCGCGCGAACCAAGAGCGCGGTGCGCGCTGTGCTCGACGCGGGCTGCCTGTTCATCTTGGCTACCGGCCGGCGCTACCCATCGGCCAAGCGCATTGCTGCCCAATTGGACGTCGATCTCCCGCTCATCGTGCATAACGGCGCACAGATTCGCGACGCGCTCACCGGCGAGATGCTGTTTCAGATGTTGATGGATCAGGCTGCGGCTGCTTCGGTCATCGACCACCTGTGGCATGCCGGTGTCCAACCCATCGTGTTCTGTGGTGTTGACTCGGCATCCGTGGTTAGCGAGCGCGTGTTTGCCGGACCGGAGTCGCGCGACAGCATGCATAATGCCGCCTATCTGGTTCGCAACAGTGCGCTACGCCAAGCCACGCTGCGGGATTTGCAAGGTGTACAGACACCCATCGAGGTGGCAGCGCTGGAGCAGCGTGAAACGGTCGAAAGCCTCGCTGCCACCTTGCATCATCCCCTGCTGCATGACGTAACGAGCCTCAGTGGGCCGCACGCAGCGATGCTTGAAATTATTGCGGCCGGCGTGTCCAAGGCCAGCGCGTTGCACGTGTTGTGCGCACGGTTTGGAGTGGCGATCCAGGACACGCTGGCGATCGGCGACAACGTGAACGACCTGGAGATGCTCCATGCAGCCGGGACGAGCGTCGCGATGGCCAATGCCCATCCGGCGGTCCTGACCAGCGCGATCCACCTTACCTGCTCTAATGATGACGACGGCGTAGCGGTCGCCATCGAGCGGCACGTGCTGGGGCACGCGGTTTCCCCGAGGTAGGCTGCGCGATATCGCCGGGGTATACTGCCCGGCGGCAGAATCAGCACTAGGGCGATGCCACTCATGTCAGGGCAGGCATCTGTGAGGAGACGGCGTGGCGACGCAGCGAACCCTGGTCATCATCAAGCCAGACGGCATGCAACGCGGGCTGGCGACCGAAATTCTGGGCCGCATTGAGCGGCGAGGGTTGCGCTTCGCGGGGCTCAAAGTGATGCGTTTGACGCCGCAACTGGCGGAGCGCCATTACGCCGAACACGCTGGACGGCCGTTCTACGCTGGCCTGGTGACCTACATCACCTCGTTTCCGGTAATCGTTGCTGCCGTGGATGGTCCGGACGCGATCGCAGCGGTACGCCAGTTGATGGGCGCTACCCGGCCAGGTGAAGCGGCGCCGGGCACCGTTCGCGCGGACTACGCCATAACGGTGGACTTCAACCTGGTGCATGGTTCGGCCAACGAGGCTGATGCGCAGCGGGAGGTGGAGTTATTCTTCACCGCCAGCGAACTGGTGCCCTATGAGCGTGTGATCGACGCCTGGATCGCCAAGGGCTAGCGCTGTGCTGCCGAAGCGAGACCGTGCCACACGCTGAGCGATTGACTCATCCAGCGCTGAAGCTGCCACCCGAAGTTGTCTCCCATGCTCCGCTACCCGTGACGGTGCGTGCCGCACAGGATGACGACTGCGCCATGTGGGAACAATTCGTGGGCGCCCACGGCTGCTTCTTGCAATCATGGCAGTGGGGAGCGTTGCGGTCGTCACAAGGATGGCAAGCGCTTCGGCTGCTAGCCACTTGTGAGGGCGCGATCGTTGGCGTGGCTCAAGGTCTTCTGCGGCGATTTGCGCCTGGCGTGGCTATGCTGTACGTGCCACGCGGGCCGGTTACTACCAGCGATGCGGCCATCGCACCGCTGGTCTCGGCGCTGCGAACACTGGGCAAGCAACATGGTGCGTGTGTACTCCGAATGGAGCCTCAGTGGCTAGCCGATGCCGTACATATAGAGCGCTGTCGAGCCTTGGGCATGCGCGAAGCACCAACGGTCACACAACTGCCGCACACTGTGCTGGTCAACATCAACCAGGCGCAGGACGCCGTTCTCGCCAGTTTTAGACCCACCTGGCGGCGCTACATTCGCCACGCACCGAAGCGGGGCGTGGCGGTGCGAGAGGGTACCGCAGCCGACCTGGCTACGTTCTACGCCCTGGAGCGAGAGACCGCGATGCGTCAGCGTACGCTGGGCCGGCCACTGGCGTATTATCAAGCCTTCTGGCAGCGCTTCCAGATGAGCGGCGCCCACCTGTTCCTCGCAGAACTGGCGGGCGACACGCTGGGAGCCATCATCACGCTGGAACACGGCACACACGCGACGTACCTGTATGGCGGCTCAACACGCCGGCGCCAAGATGTGCATGCCAACTACCTGTTGCAATGGACCGCAATGTGCCACGCGCAGCGATCTGGCTGTACCTCCTACGATCTGTGGGGGTGCGGGCCGCCGGACGACCCGGCGTCGCCAGAGGCCGGCCTCACAGCGTTCAAGCGTGGGTTTGGTCCGGTGGTGGCCTGGGTCGGCGCCTGGGACCTGCCGCTATCGCCACCGTACGCTGCGTGGCGGCAGGTAGAGTCAGCGCGCAAGCGTGCCGTGCGCTGGCGAGCGCAGCGCGCGCTTGTCAACAAGGAAGATGGTCGCATGGCTGCTGGCTCCCCATTCATCGTTCGCGATGCCACCGCTGCACCGGCGAGGCAGTGGGATGCGTGGCTGGCGGCGAGCCCAGGGGGCGGCCACTGGATGCAGACGCACGCCTGGGGTGAATTCAAGCGGCGGCAGGGCCGGGAGAGCGTACGCCTGGTACTCGAGGAGCATGGAACCGTCGTGGGCAGCGCCGAAGTGGTGCTGTACGCGCTGCCGCTCATCGGCACCCTGGCCTATTGCGCGAAAGGTCCCTGGCTGGACTGGGCCAATGCGGCGCAAGTGGCTGCGTTCTTCAAAGGAGCCAGAGCAGTGCTTATGCGCAAGCGGGCCTTTGCTTTTCAGATCGAGCCAGAGGCATTGGAAGCCGATGAGCGACTCAAGGAACAACTGAGCGCGGCTGGCTTCCGGCGCTATTGGACCAACCATCAATTCAAGACGACGATGGTCGTCGACCTCCAGCCGGGAGAGGCAGCCCTGCAAGCGGCCATGAGCCAGACGGGTCGCCGGTACATCCGCGCGGCGCAGCGCGCTGGCGTGACGGTGCACGAGGACGCGTCTCCCGGTGCTCGCGAGGTGTTCCATGCCATGTTTATGGCTACCAGCCAGCGCGACGGCTTCTTCATGCGTCCGCGCGCGTATTTAATGGCCGGCTGGAAGGCACTGCTCGATGCTGAGATGGGCCGGTTCTTGCTCGCCTATCAGGATGGCCAACCCGTGGCGGGGATGTTTCTCACCAGCTTCAATGGCAAGGTGTGGTACAAGGACGGCGCATCGTCCCCCGAAGGACAGAAATTGCATGCGCCCTACCTGTTGCAGTGGGAAGCGATGCGTTGGGGCAAGGCGCACGGCGCGAGCTACTACGACATGGTAGCGATTCCGGATCCGGACCAACTGGAGAATCGGGAACACCCCATGTGGGGGCTCTATGACTTCAAGCGCAAGTTCGGCGGTGAGGTGCGGGAGTTTGTGCGTGCCTACAAACAGCCCTATATGCCGCGCGTGGCGGCGCTGTGGGACCGGTTAGAGCCGCTGTACTACCGCGTGTACATGCGCTTGAAGAAGGACGTGTACTACTAGCCTTGGCGCGATCCATCACAGAAGGGCGGTTCCGATGCCCGAGCTACCAGAGGTAGAAGTAACTAGGCGCGCGCTTGAGCCGTACGTTGTGGGCAAATGCATTAGCGGTTGTACGCTGAGCTGGCGGACAGCCGTCATCGCTCCTAACCCGGAGCGCTTTGCAGCGCTCGTGAAAGGAAAGAAAGTAAGGGAGATCCGCCGCCGGGGCAAATACCTCATCTTTGACCTCGGTGGCGACTTGCAGCTGATGCTGCACCTGCGCATGACAGGCCGGTTGTACTTCACGTCACAAGCCGCGCCACCAACGCCCTACACGCGCAATAGCATCCAGTTTGTTGGGGGAGACGAACTGCGCTTCGTTGATGTGCGCAAGCTCGGCCAGCTATGGGTGGCTGGCCCAGGAGTGAGCGACCCGCCGCCTAGGCTACCGGAAGGGCCAGAACCGCTGACGGCGAAGTTTACGCCGGAAGTCTTGGAGCACAACCTTGCCGGCCGGACCACCACGATCAAGGCTGCGCTGCTCGACCAGAATACGGTGGCTGGGCTGGGCAACATTTACGTGGATGAGGCGCTGTTTGAGGCAATGATCCATCCCGAACGCCGCTGTGCCTCGCTCACTGGCGCCGAGATCGCACGGCTACATGCGGCGATCGTGGCCGTGCTGCAGCGCGGTATAGAGAACTCTGGAACGAGCTTTCGAGACTTTGTCGGGCCCACTGGCGAACGGGGAGCGAATCAGGATGATTTAAGGGTGTGGCACCGAGCTGGGCAATCATGTGTGCGCTGCCAGGGTCGCATCGTCAAGACGCGCGTGGCAGGCAGGGGCACGCATTGGTGCCCGGTTTGCCAGCCGCTCACCGTTCCGGAGTAAGGGCCAGCCGGTACTATGTTAGGCTATCGCTTGCAGGCTAAAGCGGTACTCGCGTAGCTGGCGCGACTCCATATGGCCGACGCTCTCCAGGAATGTGCGTACCAGCGTGTTGTGTACCTGGTAGAGCGCGCGCGAAGCGTGCCGTGTCGGATCGAGCCCGAAGGATCGGGCAACCGAGGCGATGGACTCGCCGCGGGCCAGTCCGCGCAGGGCGCAGCGCATGCGCCGGATCTCGTCGCTATCGCGGCTGTTGTCCAGCTTAAGGTTCTGGTCTACACGCACGATCGTCTGGATCAGCAGGTCGCGCAAGGCGAGGCCCTCAGCGTGGGCCTGGCCGCCGAATGACCCTAAGGCACGTGCGCGTACGAAAGAAAGGCGGGCCAGGGGACTTTTGCTCAGTTGCACGGGATCATCGAGGTTGCGGAGGGCCAAACGCAGTTCGCGGGTCGCGTCCATAGCTGCCGTGGGGGTGCTGTCCATATCCATGTGTCATCACTCCAACTAGCGTGGGTACACCGAGCGAGACGTACGCCTCAGCAGGTGACCGTCATTCACAACCTCTACGCGAGGAGAGTAGCCGGGCGACTTTCGGCCGAGTTTTGTAGAAGTTTCGCATTCGTTGCGCGAAATGCTGGCAAATTCACGTTGGGTTAATTTGGGCGGGCGTACAGTGGCTACAGGGAGGAGCGGAACGTGGGAGGGCCAACGCTCCGTGCCTGGGTGATGGGCCGGTGCGCCGTCGAGATTCAAGGCAAGTTGGTGCAGGTCGCAACGATGCGTGGTCGCCGCCAAGCAACCGACCTGCTTGTGTACCTACTCACGCGCTCGAAGCACAGTTCAAGCACAGATGAAGCCATAGAAGACCTCTGGCCAGACCGCACGGCGACGACCTCGCAGCAAACGCTGTATCGTAGTGCCAGCCAGCTCCGTACGCTCGTGCGGGCCGACGATGACACTGCCAAGCCGCTTGTCCTGGTGAGTGGTGGCCGGGTAGCCCTTAATCCAGCGTGGACCATCGATGTGGATCTGGCATCGTTTGAAACGGCGCTAACGGCCGCACGGCGTGAGCCAGATGAAGAGCATTGCATGGCTGCGCTGGCCCTGTATGGAGGCGAACTGCTCGCCGACGATCGCTACGCGTCGTGGATTGGGCCCCGGCGGCAGGAGGTCGAGCGGGAGCGCGGGTGGCTGCTTTCCCAGGTAAGCCGGTTTGCACTGGCGCGCGGCGACTTCGCCACGCTGTTGGAGAGCGCGCTGGCCATGGTGGAACTAGAGCACTGGAACGAAGATGCCCACCGCCATGTGATGCAAGCGTATGCTGGCCTGGGCCGGCGCGCAGAGGCGCTGCGACATTACCACCAACTGGCTTCGGTAATGGAGCGAACGCTCAACGCCAAGCCGTCCGCAGCCACGCGAGGGTTGTTCGACCGGCTGTCCAATGAACGCGAAGCCGGCGAACCAACACTGGAATCGGTGTCGACGCACGGTAGCTTGGACTACGCTCCCGATCTGTTAGGTCTCGATCCGTTCGTTGGCCGGCAGCGTGAACTGACCTTGCTGTCGCGTCTGCTGGCACAATTGCCAGCACAAGGTTCTGCTGTCTTCATCGGCGGTGAGTCTGGAGTGGGCAAGACGCGGCTGACGCGCGAATTGTGCGCCATCGCGCGGCAACAGGGCGTAGAGGCAGCTGTGGTGAGCTGTTCGCCGGAAACTGACAACGCGCCATACGGCCCGCTATCAGAGTTGATCGCCGCCTATCTCCAGGCGTCACTTCCACCTACCAATGGCACCTCGGGCGCCGACAGTGGGAAGGGAGCGGCAGCGCTCTTAGCTGGCTGTGAGCCGCTGCTGCTCCTGGTACCCGAACTGGCACGTACGCTCGGATCGCACAATCGGCTATTGCCAGACCATGAGCAGCGCGTCATTGGGCAAGCCTTTGTCAGCTGGCTGCGGCTGCGCGCCCGCAATTCCGGCTTCATCGTTGTGCTCGACGATGCGCAGTGGGCGGACGGGCAGACCGTCTCGATTATTCGCTACCTTATCAATCAGATCGCTACCTTGCCGGTGCTGTTTGTGGGCATCTATCGTGAGGATGCCGGGCAGGCGGCACCGCTCGCCAGCTTTATGGCCGACACCGTACGCAAACGGCAGGCGCAGCGGTTCGTCCTGAGCCGGCTCGGCCGGGGCGAGGTACAGGAACTCCTGCACTTGATGTTGGATGGACCTCCGAGCCGCGACTTGGTCACCGCGATCTATGGAGCCACAAATGGAAACCCACTCTTTGTAGAAGGCATCGTGCAGCACCTCCTGCAAACAGAAGCGGTGTTCATGCGTGACGGCTTATATCACACGGCCGGCACACTCACCATCCCCAGCGAACTGGCGGCGACCATCCGGCAGCGCGTTGACGTGCTGTCAATGAGTGCCCAGCATGTCGTCGAGTGCGCCGCGGTACTGGGGACACACGGTGACCACTTCTTGCTGGCTGACATGTGTGGTTGGGATGAGCAGGCGTTGCTTGCCGCCGTAGACGAAGGACGCGCCACGCACATGCTGATTGACGAGGGTGAAGGGTATGCGTTCCGGCACGGCATCGTGCGCGATGTGGTGTACCGGGGCCTGTCGGCTGGACGTCGCATGGTGCTCCATCGCAAGGCTGCTGAGGCTATCGAGGCTCGCCCCGACCGCGTTAAAGACGACATCGATTACCGCCTGGCGTTCCACTGGTCGCGTGCTGGTGATGCGCACGTCAAAGCGGCGGAGTGCCATATCCGTGCGGCCGAGCATGCCCGCCGGTTAGGCGCGCTGGAGCACGCTCTGGCGAGCCACAAGGAAGCGCTGGCTCAGCTCAAGCGGGCGGGCATTGAGCGTGGCGCCGTTGCTGCCGAGGCACTCATGGGCATCGCTAAGGCGCAAGCCATGGCCGGTGCGCAGGCACAAAGCCGGACCACGATGGAACGGGCCCTGGAAGCAGCCGACAATCCCACCCAACAAGCGTATGTGTACCGCCTGTTGGGCGACATGGATGCGCGGCGAGGTTCGTACAGCACGGCAAGCGAGCGGTACCGCCAGGGGCTGGACATTGTTGGCCCAGAACCATCGGGCGAGCGGTTACGGTTGCTGTTGGCGCTGGAATACGCCAGCGTGGCTCTGGGCAGGGTGCTGGATGCGGCACCCATC
>JANWJO010000143.1 GCA_025449435.1 Chloroflexota bacterium
GAAGTTGATCCGAAAGGCTTCGCCGCCGCTATACATCTCGTAGTTGCGCGTACCCTGGGCGTCGCTGATGCGGATGTCGAGGGTTTCAATGGTGTGTTCACGTTGCCCGGGGCGTTGTGTGTCAAGATCAAGGGTGATCTCGCCATTCGACATGAGGTGCAACAGGTATTTGGCTTCCGCGGCAAGGGTGGGGATGGCTTCGTCGATCAGGATGGCTTGCACGCCATTGCGGCCGAAGTCATCGGCGAGCTGTCCATAGACGTCCACGTTATGTACTGCATCCCGCAGCGCCAATTCACATTGTTCGGCCTGGAGCTGGGCTTGCTGGCACTTGTGTACCGCCTCGGTGGCAGCGCCTTCCTCGATCGTCGCACGCTGCTGCTCGGCGGCGAGATTATTGACGGCGGTTTGCTGTTCGCGCAATTGTTGATCGAGGCCAGCGTTGGCGGCGAGGGTGGCATCGAGCGCTGCTGCGCGCTCGGTCAATGCAGTGAGCTCCTGGGTACGAACCCCAACCTGCTGCTGGGCTTGCTCGATGAGGGCGGTGGCGGCTGACTGTTCGCCTTCGGCCTGGAGCAACAGTTCCCGGCGCTTTTCGGCTGGGGCGAGACGCTTGGCCTCGTCGCGCGCCGCCGCGTGAGCCGCCGCGTCATAGGCGATGCGCTCGATCTCCTGCACAACACTAGCCAGTTGCGCTCGCGCATCGGCGGCGAACTCTTTGGCATCGATGCGCTGCTGCACCGCCTGCAACTTGATGTGCGTACCAGCGAGGTCCTCAACTGCCTTGCTGGCGTCAGCCACCTGGTGACGCAGCTTCGCCTCTGTTTGACGCGCGCCGTCCAGCCGCTGCGTGGCCTGCGGCAACGCCGCCACAACAGCGGCAAGCTTGTGATCTTGGTCTTCCAATCCCTTGAGCGCCGCTGCCTCTTGTTCCCTGGTGTTCTTGAGGGCGCCAGCATCTTGCGTCATCTGGTCACGCAACTGAGCGCGTTGCTCGTCGGTCAGCGGTTGCCCGCAGGTGGGGCAGGTTGCGCCGCCTGCCTCAATGGCTTTATAGCGCGTACGCAGCTTGGCGACTTCACCCTCCAAGTGCGCAATGGACGCCTTTGCTCCGGCGATCGACACCCGCACCTGCTGTTGTTCGGTAAGGCAACCTTGCAGCCGGTCTAATTCGGTGCGCAACTCCTGCACGAGCGTTAGCTGGCCGGCGTGCTGCTGCTCCAAGGCAGGAAGCAATCCGGCCCTCTTGCCGGCCTCAGTGAGGGCAGCTTGCAGCACGGCGTGTTCTTGCTGCAACGCAGCCGCAGCAGCGTCGATGGCACGCTGGTGCGTCTGGCTTTGGCGTTGCAGTGGCATCAGCCTGGTGAGCCGCTCTCCGTGTTCTTTGTCCACGTTCCGCGCGGCGAGCAAGCGGTCATAGTCACACACGATGGTTTCCCGCTCGTTCAACACGACGGCGGCAGCGTGCTGGCGCTTGGTCTGCTGGGCGACGGCGGCTTGCTGGCGCTGGATTTCCTGGTCGATGGTGGCCCGCTGCGCATCGATGGCGGCGCGTTCCTCGCGTTGCTGGCGCACGAGCTCCCAACGCACCTTCAACAAATCCAGCAGTTGCTGCGCCGGTGGGAGCTGGAGGTCTATGTCGTGCCGGAGTGCAGTTGCGCCGTCGAGCCGGCGCTGCGCCGTGGGCAACCGGTCGGCTTGCTCGCGATAGGCGGCCAGCGCGCCGCGCTGGGCCTGGGCTTCATTGGTCCACATGCGCGTGCGGCCCTTGGCGCGCTCCGATAGGCGCTGGTACACCTCCAGATCGAGCACCGCGGCGAGCACTTCCTTGCGCTCCGACGGCGTCTTGACGGTGAACTCGTCGGCGCGTCCCTGTAGCAGGAACGCAGAGTTGATGAAGGTGTTGTAGGTCATGCCCAGCGTACGGGCGATTTTAGCTTCGGTCTCTCGAATAGCGTTGCCGGTGATGGCGTGCCAATCGTTGCCGCCGGAGCACGTAAACAGGTCGAGTTTGCTCACGTGTCGGTGTCCGCTCACCGAGCGCAGGCGCGCCGCCTTGTAGGTGACGCCGCTGACCTGGAATTCGAACACGACGCTCATCTCGGTGGACCCGGCGTGCAGTAGCTCGTCTTCGGTGGAGGCACGGGTCCGGCCAAACAGCACCCAGGTCATGGCATCGAGCAAACTGGACTTGCCGTGGCCGTTCTGGCCGGACAAGCAGAACAGGTGGAGGCCGTCAAAGTCGAGCGCCTGCGGCTCGCTGCCATAGGACATGAAGTTGGTGACGGTCAGGCGGATCGGAATCACTGTTCGCCAGCCTCTTCTTTGATGAGTTCATCGGCGGCCTTAGCCAGCAGGGCACGGCGCTCCATCGGCACGTTACGACGGTCGTAGTAATGGGCCAGGACGTCCGCCACGGACATGCTGGCAACTTGTACGGTGGTGGCTCGCAGCCGGGCATCTTCGTCGGGCAGGCGTTTCAGGCCACCGAACGCGTACGCTGGTCGCACAGCGATCAGGATGTCGGGGGCGTGCAGTTTGGCCAGCACCGCGGCCGGCCCAGCCACGCTCACCCGCACCACTTTGCCATTGATCGACTGCTGATTGATGGCATTGACCACGTCGTTGGTCGAGCCATCGTCGCCAAGCTTCACCTCGATGGTCAGGAATTCCCGTGCGGACCAGCGCAGCGGGGTGGCACGCGCCACCGCGCCCCGTTCGACCTCGGCGACGATATAGCCCTTGGCATCGTCCTCCTCGCCGAAGTCAACGCGTTCCAAACTGCCGGCGTAGGCCATGCGCGTGGCGCCGGGGATCACCTGCTGTTTATGGATGTGCCCCAGCGCCACATAGTCGGCCCAGGGTTGGTCAAGCGACGCTGCTGTGACTTCCAGGTCGGATCCTAAGATGAGCTGGCGTTCAGAACCGAGCACGGCGCCGCGCACGGTGGCGTGTACCAGCGCAACTGTGGGATTGGTCGGGTCATAGTCGCGATGCTGCGGGATACCGGCCAGCCACTGCTCCGCCAGGTCGCCAATGGCAGCCGTTTCTTCCTGGAGTGGCTGCTGTCCGGCCGTAGCGCCTTCAACATACTGACCACGGTGCAGCCAGGGCAGGCACACGACCTGCAGCACGCCCGACCTGGTCGGCACCTGCACGATACTCACACGCGACACCACGTACACAGGCGGAATGGCGAGCGTCCGGAAGATTTCCAGTGACGTTGCCCGGCCCAAGGCCACCGGCGAGTCGTGGTTGCCGGTGAGCAAGACGGTCGGTATGTTCGCCCGCGATAACCGAGCGATGCGCTTGGCGAACTCGCGCTGGAGAGTGACGGTAGGGTCTTTGGTTTTGTAGGCGTCGCCAGCGAACAGCACAGCGTCGATGCTGCCATCGGTGGCGTGGTCAACGATGTGGTCCAGCGCGGCCAGGAAGTCCTCGACGCGGGAGTGCAAGCCGGTCGCGGGGTTCAGCCGCCCATAGTTCTCGATGCCCAGGTGCAGGTCAGCAAAATGGAGGACGCGGATCATTCCTGGCCAAACCGTGACATCTTGTCCTGCACGTTCGCGGCACGGGCAAGCTCGCTGGCGAAGCCGGTCATCTGCCGGTAGAACTCCTGGTCGTACTTGCGCGTGCGGATGACGACCGGCATGGGCAAGGCGTGACCCAGCAGCAGGGCCTGGCCGCGCGAATCCAGCGTGGCGAGCATGGTGCGCAGTGCTGCGGCGCCACTCACTCCGCTGAAGATGGCATCGATGTCCTTTTCGTCGTCCAGCAGGCAGGAGATGCGCGTGCCGAGCTGCGACATCACCTCGTCGTCGATGGCGGAGGGGCGCTGGTCAACGACCAGGAGGGTGACGTTGTACTTGCGCATTTCACGGGCCAGTGTACCGAAGGTGGTGCTGGACGCAACGGCAGGATCGAGAAACTTATGCGCTTCCTCGATGGTGATCATCAGCGGACGCGGTTTTGGGCCGGCTCCGCCTGTGGCCTGGTGTTCTTCCGTGCGCTTCACGAATTCCTGACGGATAGCGCGGGTGAGGATGTTGGAAACGAGCAGATAGGACAGCAGGTCGTTCTGGCGGCCGAATTCGAGCACCACGTGTTCGTGCCGGTCAAAGGCGGCGAGCATGTCCTGAACGGCGGTACGCGAGGTGGCGGGTTTGGCGGTGGTTCCGGCCAAGAGTTCCCAGGCGTCGTCGCTCGAGTCTTCTGTCAAGTCGGCCGCGGCCCTTTGCTGCGGTTTGGATGTCTTAATGTACGAACGCTTTTTGAGCGGGTGAAGCTTGCGCCAAAGCGCGCTGAGCGACGCCACGTTAGCGCCGATGGACGTCGCCAGATCCTCCAGGCCGTCCGACTCGGTAGCGATCAAGGCTTCGAGCCAGCGCTTGTCGTGATGGCGCTCGAGTAGGTGTGCCGTTTCGGGCCACGTGGGGTTGAGGTTGAGTTCGCCACTCAAGAGGGCCACATCGTCGATGGTGATCTCATCGAGCGCGATGGTGACATCGTAGTCGGAGCGGACCCTCCGCGCCCGGGTTGATTCAGGGTCGAGGGTGAACAGCCGTACTTTGCCGGGGAACACCTGCTGGAGGCCCTGGACTTGCTTTGAGTCGCCGGTTTCCGAGGTTCCTGACCAGCCGTACTCGTTGTGCATGTCAAACACCAGGTTGGAGCAGATGTCCTTACGGATGATGCCGGCGAGGAGCAAGCGAGTCAGGAAGGTCTTGCCGGTGCCAGACTTGCCGAACACGCCGTTGGAGCGCTCTACGAAGGCGGCGAGGTTGAGGGCAAGGTCGATGTCGTTATCGAGCGGCTGGCCGATGGCGAAGTGGTTGGGTTGTTCCGTAGACTCGGAACCGAACACCAAGCCGAAGTCGACATCGCTGGCTTCCTTCACCGGCACGAAGTGGCCGGGAATGGTACGCACCGGTTGGGGACCGGCGGTATCGTCAGGCGCAGGGTGGCGAGCCAGCATCAACCGAGGCATTACCTCGATGGTGCCGTAGGTCGTGGTGCCCGCCAGCACCCGGCGCACGAACGTGCTGGTTGGTGGGGCAGCGCGCACCGCATCATCAGTGACGTGGAGCCGGACGTCGGTCACCAGGGAAAAGTAGCGGTGCTCATCACCTTCGACCACGACGAACTTGCCGACGCGCAGTTGCTCAACCAGGTCTGGCGCGGCGAGCTTGACGGTGAGTCCTGTGGACAGCGCACCCTCCACCACCAGGCCCAGCAAGTCACCAGCGGCCACGATCAGGCCCCCTCTGGTGGCGCGATGCGCTCGAGAATCTGCAGTAGCTGCTGGTAGTCGCCAGCGAGCAGCGCGGCCACGGCGCGGCCAGCTCGCAGGAGATATTCAACGTCGTTGTGCCGTACGCGCGCCGCGTCCCGGATGGCGGCGGCCACCAACTCGATACTCTGCTCAGGGTGAGCCAGGGCAGACGCGAGGTAGCCAAGGCTATCGCTGAAGGTCAGCGTTTCGGCGTCGTCGCAGCGGGTCACAGAGTAGTGCAGCGAGGCGGGGTACGGAGGTAAACGGTGCCAGACCCTGCCGGACGTGTCGCCATAACCGACGACGAGTGAGGTAAACTCGGTGCGCAGCACGTCGCGGAGTTCTGGATATTCGACATAGATCTGGCCGTCGATGATGGCCGGCGGCAGCGAGCGCGCCACCGCCCGGCGCGTAGGATCGAGCCCGCCTGTGGCCGCATGTACCACCAGGGCGTAAATCACTGGCTTGCCGGGCTCAGCGACTTTGACCAGGCTGCCAAAGGGCGGCACGACGTGCAATTCGGCGGCTTCGGCAGTGAACTCCGCCGTGCTGGCCTCCACGACTTCACCGGCGCGGCGTTCGGTTGCAACGTGGTTGGCGATCGGGCGCGCTGCCTGGCGGTCCAGCATGCTGCTACACCGCCTTCATGTGCTTACTGACGCGCTTAGCCGACAGGTCGGTGCGCAAGCCCGCGCGAATCATCCGGCGTTCGAGCAACTGGTCAAACACCAGGCGGTCGTTACCATCTAGCACCGCCTGCTCGTGCGCCTCGATCAAGCTGGGCGGATAGCCGGGCAAGCGGCCGTGGTAGCGACCCCGCTCGCATTGCTTGGCCACCAGGGCGTGTACCAGCGACAGGCGCTGAGCGTCGTTCGCGATCCACTCGGGCACTTCCACACGGGCGATCTCCACGCCAGTGTTGAGGTAAAAGCAGCGCATCGTGTGCCCAGGATAGCGCTTTTGAGCCCGCTGTTGGGGCTCGAACAAGGCACTGCGATGGTATTCCGGTATGAAGCCTAGGAGGTCAGTGTCCATAAGTATGCTGGCTGCTTCACAGGCGCGGTGGCCGGTGCGCTCCAGTGACGAGCAATGGCGGCAGTCCATAACCGGCTGGTCGGAGCACATCACGACGCGCGTCAAGTTGGCCACTTCGCGGGCGGCCGGCCGGCTGATATAGCTGGCCAGCAGGTGGCCGGAATCGCGCATGCGGTCGAGTTGATCGATGACACGCTGAGCGATGTCCTTCGGGATGTTGGCGGCACGATCGTCCAGCGACCAGTCGAGCAAGCTGCCGTCGGCAAGTCCCAGCGTCAGCCGGTCGCGCGGCTGGGCTTCTAGTAGTTCAGCTAGCTTGGTGCGTTCGGCGAGCGTGCGCAGGGTGGCGAGCAACTCGTCGAGGATGGGCACGCGCCGGTCGGCCAGCTCGAACCAGAGCTGGTCGTCACGGTAGTGTACATCCGAGGAATTACCGAGCACGGCGTGGGAGTCGGGTCCGTAATGCAGCTCCGCCCAGCCGGTGTTGATCACGAAGTACTGGGCCAGGGCGTGGCGCTCCGGCTCGATTTGGGACCCGTCGGTGGCGATGACAGAGAATGTCTCAGGCAACTCGATGGGTCGAAACGTCTGGAGCGGGTCTTCCAGTGGGATGGCCGTAACATAGCGGATGGCACTGGCTCGGGTGAGC
>JANWJO010000144.1 GCA_025449435.1 Chloroflexota bacterium
CCGGGTAGCGCGCGCGCCAGTAACGTCTTGCCACTCCCTGGTGGACCCGACATGAGCACGTTATGTCCACCAGCAGCGGCGATCTCCAGCGCCCGCTTGACGTGCTCCTGCCCTTTGATCTCTTGCATGTCCAGGGCAGTCGCCGTGGCGGATCGCAGCGCAGCATAGAGGTCTGCCGGGCGCTCGTATACCGGCAGTACAGCCCGACCGTTGATATGGTTCACCAACGCCAGCAACGTCGGCACCGGTACCACTTCGATATCTGGGATGAGTGCCGCCTCAGCGACATCCCTCTCCGGCACGTAGGCCACCTAGAGCCCGCGCGCTCTTGCCACAGCTACCATCGGCAAGATGCCAGCCGTGTGGCGGAGCGACCCGTCCAAGGACAGCTCCCCCAGAAACACCACCGGACCCAGGTCGCTGGGCAATTGCCCCGTCGCCACCAAAATGGCCACCGCGATGGGCAAGTCGTAACTGGCGCCCTCTTTGCGCACTTCCGCCGGTGCGAGGTTGACAGTGATGCGATGGTTGGGGAAAAACAGGCCGGAGTTGTTGACCGCTGCCCGTACGCGCTCCCGAGCCTCCTGGACGTTGGCATCGGGTAAGCCGACGATATCCATGCGGAACAAGCCACTGGCAACGTCCACCTGGGTCTCGATCAGCGTGCCGTCGAGACCAATCAAGGCACACGTCAGCACGGTCCCCACGCCCATGGTTGCCAGCCCTCCCAGGCGCTAGTATGGTCCACGGCTGGTATGGGCGCAAGCCCACCAAGCAAGCGGTCACGGGCAGTACTATGGCCCTGGCATTGCTGCTCAACACAGCTGGAAGGGTGCGCGCATGTCCACAGCGACCATCAAAATCGACACGGATCGTGTGCTCGGAACCGTCGACCGGCGGATCTTCAGCGGCTTCATCGAGCACCTCGGGCGCTGCATCTACGGCGGCGTGTACGACGAAGGCTCACCATTGGCCGATGCGCATGGCTTCCGCACCGATGTGATGCAGGCGGCTCGCTTGCTCCGCATGCCGGTGCTGCGCTGGCCCGGCGGCAACTTTGTCAGCGGCTACCACTGGACCGATGGCATCGGCCCGGTCGATGCGCGCCCCAGACGCATGGAACTGGCCTGGCGCAGCGACGAGCCCAACCGCTTCGGCACCGATGAGTTCATTCGCTACTGCCGCACGCTCGGCGTCGAACCCTACATCTGCGTCAACATGGGGAGCGGCACCATGGACGAGGCGCGCGATTGGCTGGAGTACTGCAACGGCACCGGCAATACCTACTGGGCGAATCGCCGCCGGGCTAACGGCCATCCCGAACCCTACCGCGTGCGCTACTGGGGGCTCGGCAATGAGATGTACGGCCGCTGGCAGATCGGCGCACTGCCCGCTCCAGAATATGTGCGCAAGGCCATCGAGTTCGCCAAGGTCATGAAGCTCACCGACCCGAACATCGAACTGATCAGTTGCGGGCAAAACGGTTGGAACGACTGGGATCAAGTAGTTATCGATGGCCTCGCGCCTTATGTCCAGTACCACAGCATTCACCTGTACACCGGCAGTACCGACTACTACAGTAATGTGCTGGCCCCCCATCAGGCCGAGCGGGCCATCCGCATATGCGCCGCGCTCATCGAGCAAGCTCGCTATAACCAGCGCATTGCCCACCCTATCACCATCGCCTACGACGAGTGGAACGTGTGGTATCGCGCCCGTGGCGCCGAGTCGCGCCTGGAAGAACGCTACGACCTGTCCGACGCGCTCGCCGTGGCGACCTTCCTGAACATCTTCATGCGCAACTGCCAGACGGTGCGCATGGCCAACCTCGCCCAGCTGGTCAACGTCATCGCACCGATCTTCACCAGTGAAACTGGACTCTTCCTCCAGACGATTTACCATCCGTTGCAGCTGTACGCGCAGCACATGCACGAGCTGGCCCTCGATGTGCACGTCGGTTGCGATACCTACAGCTTTGATCACGCGGGCGATGCGAGCGGCCGCTTTCCCAAGTCACCGGACCTGCAGCCGTACCCGCTGCTCGACGTGTCGGCCACGCGCGATGTCGCAGGCCGGTCTATCACGCTGCACGTGGTGAATCGAGCGCTCGCACGCGACATTGCTACTAGCGTGCTGATTGACGGCGGTACCCGCGTGACCGCTGCCACCGCGTATGAGGTGAATGGCGCACATCCCGAGGTGATCAACTCGTTCGAGCAGCCCGACGCAGTCGCCGTGCGAGACTATGCGCTGCCCCTGGCCAGCGCTGGCCTCGTACACACCTTCCCCGCGCACTCGGTCACGGTCATCCGCGCCGTACTTGCCTGACTTGCTGGCACGCCGTACCTACTCCCTGCCCCTTCGGGAAGGGGGCTACGGCGGGTACACTGGCACCAAGACCGCAACCATCGCGCCTAGGCGTGGTGTGCCGTGCCAGGTGGAGGGAACAAGCCGGATCATGCCATTTCAGATCACGCCCGACTTGTTTGTCAACCTCGTGCACGGGCTGTTCATCGGCGGCGTCGTGGCAGTGCGCTACCTCTGGCCGCTGTGGATACTGATCATTGCACTGTGGGGGCTCACGCGCTTCTTACGTGCTATCGGCGTGTTCCTGGGATTCGCGCCGGCACGGCCAGCCCCTAAACGAGTAACGCGCGGCCGCCGCTAGCCGGCCTCCTATAGCCACTGCCCATCCAGCGCTTGGATGCCGGCCGGCACGTGCCACCAGGGAACAAAGCTGGTCTCTAACGTGACCGTCTTGCCGGTATCGGTGGCGTGCCGCACTTTGAGCGTTTGTTCCATCACGTGGGCTGCTTGCCATACATTGGCGTGCGGCAAGTCGCCGCGGCGAATGGCGTTGGCGAAGTGCTCAACGATCGGTTCAACAGTCGCTAGTTCCCTGGGTGCGTAGCAATCGCTCAAGCCGAGGAACTCCACGGGCTCGGCATCGGGTACCGGACCGAGCTTGCTGCGCACGACCACCGGCTTGCCGTACTCGTTGATGAACACGTCGCCATGCCGGCCGTGGATCACCGTGCCATTCTGGGCGTAGCTGTAGGCCCAGCAGGTGCGCACCACCGCGTGCTGCCCGCTAGCGTATTCCAGCACGATGGTGACGTTGTCATCGACTTCGGAGTGCACCTTGCCGCCATCGCCGGTGAGGCGCATGGGGATGAGCCGGTTGATAAAGCCTGCTGCCCGGCGCGCGGGACCCATGATGCTGGCGACCCGGCTCAAGGCATAGGGAGCGGTGTCGAGCATTGCGCCGCCCTCGGCTTCCTTGGAGTAGTACCAATTGGAACGCGGTGGACCCGGTCTATTGAGCTCTGATTCCACTGCAGTGATCTTGCCGATGACATCCTCGCGCACGTAGCGCATGGCAGTCAGTAGGGCCGGGCTGTCGTCGTACGGCAGCGCCATGGCGGTCACACCACTGGCCTCCACCGCCTTGACGAGCGCTTCCGTTTGGTCCCACCGCGAGGACATCGGCTTTTCAATCAGCACGTGTTTGCCAGCTTTGGCGGCGTCGGTGGCCATCGAGGCGTGCATCTGGTGAGGCGTGGTGATCACCACCGCATCAATATCGCTGGCCGCCAGCAACTCGTGGTAGTTGGTGGTCCAGCGTTCGCAGCCGTTGGCCGCCGCGGCCTTCTTGGCGCTCTCCTCATGCGCCGCACAGGTGGCGACAAACCGCACACCTTCCAATTCGGAGGCTTGCTTAAAGAACCGAGCGCTGATCTGGCCGCAGCCGATCATTCCCAAGCGAAGCGGTGCATCAGGCATCGACGCAGTTCTCCTCTGCTTGCATGTCGTGGCAGCACGCGTCGCTACCCGTGGGGAGGATACGCGATAGGACGGTTTCCTGCAGCCTGGCCGCTGCTTGGTGAGTACACTCATGGCCGATCCGTGGCGGGCGAGTGCGGCCCGCCGCCCTACGTACAACGGAAGGTCACGGTGCGGTGACGAAGCGGTGGCGCTGCTTAATGGTCGGTGCCGGTGGCATGGCGGGTGGCTGGATACGGCAGTTTTACCCAAAGTTTCCCGATCGCGTGGAGATCACCGGGCTGGTGGACGTCAATGCCGGCGTATTAGCACAAGCGGGCGACTACCTGGGCTTGCCGGCGTCGCACCGCTTCACCACCATGGCCGAAGCCTTCGACAAGGTGGATGCCGACTTCTGCACCGTCGTCATCCCGCCGGCGTTTCATAAGGAAGCCGTGCTCCACGCCGTTCGGCGCAAGCTCCCCATCCTGAGTGAAAAACCGATTGCCGATACCTGGGAGTCGTGTACGGAGATCTACCGCGCGGTGACCCGCGCCAACCTCAAGATGCAAGTCATGCAAAACTACCGCTATGACGCGCCCATGCTCACCTTCCGGCGCGCACTGCGCGAAGGCACGCTGGGACGCACCAACTATCTGGTGGGCCGTTTTACGGCGGACTATCGAGAGTGGGGCGCCTGGGGAGCGATCTTCCGCCACACCATCCCCCACGCACTGCTGGTCGAGGGAGCTGTGCATCACATGGACATGCTGCGCAACTTGTCTGGCAGTGACTGTGAGACCCTCGCTGGTTGGGAGTGGAACCCGGCCTGGAGCACTTCCAAGGGCGCGTTCAACAACCTCTACGTCATGACCATGGCCAACGGCGTGCTCGCCAGTTACGAAGGGTCGGGTACCGCTGCCGGCGAACAACATAGCTGGCACGAGGAGTACTACCGAGCCGAGTGCGAACACGGATCGGTCACCATCGGGCGTGATCGCATCGTGCGCACTCACCGCCATGCCCGCGGCACTGGGCTGACCACGCAGGAAGTCCCGCCCGAGCGACCGGCGTTCGAGGGCCATACTTGGGTGATACAGGAGTTCCTCGACTGGCTGGACGGTGGCCCTACCCCGCCGACCGTGCTGGCCGACAACATCAAGTCGGTGGCCATGATCTTCGCGGCCATGGCATGCTCAGCAACGAACCAGACAGTCAACGTTCAGGCGATGGTCGACGCATTGCAGTAGGCCCGCCTGGCCACGAGCACCAACAGGGAGACTGGTGTGACCACAACCGCAATGTTGATCGCCGCGCTGGATACCAAAGGTGCCGAGGCAGCGTTTGTGGCGCAGATCCTCCGCGCACGCGGCGTCATGCCCCTGGTGCTCGATGCCGGCGTGCTGGGTACGCCGGCGTTTGCTCCCGATATCTCCCGCGACGAGGTAGCTCTGGCAGGCGGCAGCGCCATTGCTACGCTCACGGCGCAGCACGAGAAGTCCACCGCCATGGAGGTGATGACACGCGGCGCTGCGGAGGTTGCCAGGCGCCTGTACGCACAGGGCCGGTTTGACGGCGTGTTTGGCCTCGGTGGTTCTGCTGGCACCAGCATCGCCACCAGCGCCATGCGGGCCCTACCCATTGGCGTTCCTAAAGTGATGGTGTCCACCGTCGCCTCCGGCGACACGCGGCCGTACGTCGGCGCTAAAGACATCACGCTGATGTACTCAGTTGTGGACGTCTCGGGCATCAACTCCTTTTCGGCTCGCATCCTGAGCAACGCAGCTGGGGCACTGGTGGGCATGCTGGAGACCGTTGCGCCCACTATCGAAACCAAACCACTGCTCGCCGCCTCGATGTTCGGCAACACCACACCCTGCGTCGATCATGCTCGAGTCCTGCTCGAAGCAGCCGGCTACGAGGTCCTGGTATTCCACGCCACCGGCGCCGGTGGGCAGACCATGGAGAGCTTGATCGAGGATGGATTTGTGCGCGGTGTGCTAGACGTCACCACCACCGAGTGGGCCGACGAACTATGTGGCGGGGTGTTCTCGGCGGGTCCCCATCGCTTAGAGGCGGCTGCTCACCGCGGACTGCCGCAAGTCGTGGCTCCTGGCTGCCTGGACATGGTCAACTTCGGCGGCCCCGAAACCGTGCCCGAGCGCTATCGCCATCGCCGTCTATACCGCTGGAACCCCAACGTCACGCTGATGCGCACCAATCCCGAGGAGAACGCCAAGTTGGGCGAGATCGTAGCCAATAAAGTCAACGCATCCACCGGGCCCGCCGCTGTGCTGCTGCCACTGCGCGGCGTGAGCCAGTTGGATAGTCCAGGTGGCGAATTCTGGTGGCCAGAGGCGGATCAAGCGCTGTACACAGCCATAAGTCGTCACTTGCGACGTGGCATTCACCTGGAAGAGCTGGACCTCAATATCAACGATCCGGCATTTTCCGAGCGTGCCGTCGCGCTGCTGCGGGCCATGCTCGACGTGCTGCCAGGCTAGCGAATTGTTCGCGCCGGAAACAGACAGGATCAGTCGATGCGTTACACGCGAGCCCAGGTGCTCGAGCGATTAAACCAACAACGAGCGGCGCAGCGGCCCATCGTGGGAGCAGGAGCTGGTACCGGTATCTCGGCCAAGTTCGCCGAGGCCGGTGGGGCGGACCTGATTATCATCTACAACTCCGGCCGGTATCGCATGGCTGGTCACGGCTCACTCGCCGGTACCCTCGCCTTTGGCGACGCCAACCAGATCGTCAAAGACATGGGAGAGCGTGAGGTATTGCCAGTGGTACGCGACGTGCCGGTGCTGGCTGGGGTCATGGGCACCGACCCGTTGCGTCAGATGGACTATCTGTTACAGGAAATCAACGCGCTGGGCTTTTCTGGCATCAACAACTTTCCCACGGTTGGCCTCATCGATGGCCGTTTTCGCGCCGAACTCGAACTCACCGGCCTGGGCTTTGGTAAAGAAGTTGACATGATCCGCCTCGCACACGACATTGGCTTCTTCACCTGCGTGTACGTGTTCAACCCCGACGAATCGCGCGCTATGGCCGCCGCCGGTGCCGACGCCATAATCGCGCACATGGGACTCACCGTCGGTGGTTCCATCGGACTGGAACGGACCGACGCTATGTCGCTCGAACGTGCGCCTGCGGCGGTGCAAGGTATCGGCGAGGCCGCGTGGAACGCGAACCGTGACGTCATTTTGTTATGTCACGGCGGCCCGATTGCCACGCCAGGTGACGCTGCCTACGTGCTCGCCCGCACTGATGCCGCCGGTTTTGTGGGTGCTAGTTCGATGGAACGCCTGCCCGTCGAGACCG